>JBOGSY010000088.1:0-7577 GCA_050691915.1 Candidatus Limnocylindria bacterium
GCCCGGGGCAGGCCCCCGAGGCCGCCGGCAGCGTCGAGCAGCGCGCGGGCGGGCATCGCCCCCACGCCCAGCAGGCTGGCCAGCAGCTCGGCATCGCCCACCTCCGGGCCGTCCATGGCGAGCAGCCGGCGCCGGGTTGCGGCGTGCTGGCTGCGGGCATCCGGCGCGGGCAGCGCGACGAGGTTGGGGCGTCCGGTCATCGACCGGACCCTAGCCACCCGGGCCTCACCGGCGGCTTACCGGGGGCTTATCGGCGCTCAGGTGACCGGCAGGCGGATGACGTCGTACCGCGCCAGGAGCCCGATGGCCACACTGATCGCGTTGAAGCCGGCATGCAGGGCGATGGCGGCCGGCAGCGACCGGGTGCTGCGATAGACCAGGGCCAGCACCAGGCCGACCGCGATCGGGACGAAGACGAAGATGGGGGCGTGGATCAGGCCGAACAGGACGGCCGAGCCGTAGAGCGCCCGGCGGCTGCCGTACTCGCGCTCCCAGGCGTTGTAGACCACGCCGCGGAAGAAGATCTCCTCGGCGACGGGCGCCACCAGCACCAGGGCCAGCACCAGGACGGCCGGGTCCACGCGCTGGATGGCCGCCTCCGCGATCCCGGGCTCGGGCTCGAGCCCCATCCGGTCCAGCAGGCTGACGACCAGGTAGCCGAGCAGCTGCGCGCCGACCCAGGCGGGCAGCGCCAGACCCAGGCCCAGCAGGACCGACCTCCGCAGCCCGCGGTCCGGCAGGAGCCGGATCCCCGCCAGCGCCCGTGGCATGAGCACGAAGACGGCGGCCACCGCCAGCAGGCTGATCTGGGTGATGGTCAGGAGCAGGAGCGAGCCGGGGACCGTCGGCCGGCCGTCGCCCTGGATCGCGGCCAGCTCCTGCGCGGCGGCGACCGAGCCGAAGGTCGACACGATCAGGGCCAGCAGCAGCAGGACCACGATCGACGGGCCGCGGTAGCGGCCGGCCGGCAGCACCTCGCGCACGATCACCGCCCGGACGGCATTCATGACCAGCCCGACCACCAGGGCCAGCCCGCCCAGCAGCAGCGCGATGAGCATGGCCGCGGCGGTGGCCGGGGGGATCGCCGGCCGGTCCGCGGCCAAATCCTCCAGGCCCAGGGCCACCACCGTCCCGGCCGCCAGCCCCCCGCCCAGGATCAGGAGGAGGGAGAGGGCCTGCAGGGGTCGATAGCGTTGCAGCCGGGTGGCTTCGTCAGGAGCGGCCGGCTCCGGCGGCGGCGCATCCCACGCCGGCCGGTCGTCCACGAACCGGCCGGGTCAGCTGTTGGCCGGGCGGCGCAGGCCGCCGGGCTCGGCGCCGCGCTCGGTCCCCCGATCCCGGGCCCGTTCCGCCGCGGGCCCCCATTCCGTCGCCTGCGGCACGGCGCGGGGCGCCGGCGCCCGCTGGAACTCGTGCCCGCAGAACGCGCACAGCGGCCACTCGGGCTGTGCCAGCCGGTTGCAGGACGGACACACGCGATGGAGCCGGGTCCGGCAGTTGGGGCAGACCAGCCAATCGGCATGGACCCGGTCGCGGCAGACCGGGCAGAGCTGGTTCTTCTCCACCTCGGCCAGCAGCGACTCCTCCGCCAGCGACCGCTCGTAGACCTCCGCCAGGGACTCACGCGGGCGGACGATCAGGTACAGCACCACGGCGAAGACGAACAGCAGCGGCGTGAAGAAGATGATCAGGGCGGCGCTGAAGTAGGGCAGGATCGGGTTCTCGGTGCGGGCCTGCATGTCGCGGAATGCCCAGTAGGCGGTCCCCAGCCAGAGCATCACCACGTAGATGACGATCAGCTGGAAGGCGAGGCCCACGATCGGGTTGTTGATGAAGTCGTTCCAGATCTGTCCGGGATCCGGCAGGCCCTCAGGCATCGGGATGCGTCCTCTGCTGCTGGGCGCCCGAGCCCACGGGGGCTCGCGACGCGGCGGTCATGCTACCAGATGCCTCCCTTGGGCCCTGATCGGCGACCAGGCGGCCGATCGTCGCCACGATCAGGCGGTGCTCCGCCGCCAGGACCCGCTCGGCCAGCGCCTCGACCGGCTCGCCGGCCCGCACCGCCACGCGGGAGCGGGCGATCGCCGGCCCGGCATCCAGCTCGGCGGTCACCTCGTGGATGGTCACCCCGGTCTCCGGATCGCCGGCCGCCAGGACCGATGCGTGCACCGCCATCCCGGTCATGCCCTTCCCGCCATGGCGCGGCAGCAGGCTGGGATGGATGTTGAGGGTGCGACCGGCGTACGAATCGAAGTACGCCGCGTCGAGCAGCTGGTCATAGCCGGCCAGCAGGGCAAGATCCGCGCCTGCTTCGCTCAGCGCCCGACCGATCGCCGCGTCGCGGCCCGCGGCGTCCGCGAACTGGCGGCGGCGGAGGACCAGGCTCGGGACCCGGTGCGCGGCGGCCACCTCCAGGGCACGAACATCGGGCCGGTTGGAGATGACGAGCACCGGGTCGACGCCGGGCAGCCTGCCCTCGGCGACCGCGCGCAGGACCGCCTCCAGGTTGGATCCCCGCCCCGAGACCAGAAACCCCAGCCTCACAGGAATGCGACCCTGGCTCCGTCGCCGGTGTGGGGCACCACGGTCGCGACCCGGACCGCCTCCGGCAGGGCCGCCCGCGCCGCCTCCACCAGCTCGGGCCGTACCACCGCGGTAAGGCCGATCCCCAGGTTGAAGGTGCGCACCATCTCGTCGTCGGCGATGTCGCCCCGCTCCTGGATGAGGCTGAAGATGCGCGGCACGTGCCACGAGCCGGCCTCCACCTCCACGCCCAGCCCGGCCGGCAGGGTGCGCGGGATGTTGTCGATCCAGCCGCCGCCGGTGAGGTGGGCGAAGGCGAGGACGTCGCCGCCGGCGCGGCGCAGCGCGCGGCGCAGGATCCGGATCTCGTCCAGGTAGGACCGATGCGGCTCCAGCAGCTCCTCGCCGATGGTCCGCTCCAGGCCCGGCGCCGTCCGGCTCCAGTCGTCCTGGCGCAGGACCCGGCGGGCCAGCGTGTAGCCATTGGTGTGCAGCCCGGACGAAGGCAGGCCCAGCACCGCGTCACCGGCCCGCACCTGCCCGCCGTCCACCACGTCGCGGCGGGCGACCACGCCCACCACGAAGCCGGCCAGGTCGTAGTCGTCGCCCTGGTAGAGGTCCGGCAGCTCGGCCGTCTCCCCGCCGACCAGCGCGATCCCCGCCGCCAAGCAGGCGGCGGCGATGCCGCCCACGATCTCCTCCGCCACCTCGGCCCGCAGCCGGCCGGTGCCCAGGTAGTCCAGGAAGAAGAGCGGATCGGCGCCCTGGACCGCGATGTCGTTGATGCAGTGGTTGACCAGGTCGACCCCGATCGTGTCGTGCCGGCCCATGGCCAGCGCCACCTTCAGCTTGGTGCCCACTCCGTCGGTCGACGCCACCAGGACCGGATCGGGGTAGGGCGCCGGGTCGAAGCGGAAGAGGCTGCCGAACCCGCCGACCCCGCCCAGGACCGCGGGTGTCGCGGTCGAGGCCGCCGCTCGCCCGATCAGCTCCACCGCGCGCCGCGCCTCGTCCAGGTTGACGCCGGCCTGGCGGTAGCTGCGTCCCATTTGCCGCCTACCCGCGCTCCAGCGCGAACTTGTCGACGTCCAGCGGCACGTCGACCGGGTAGCGCCCGTCGAAGCAGGCAGTGCAGTGACGGCGTTCGCCGTCGCCCTCGCGCCCGACGGCCGCCAGCAGGCCCTCCTGGGACAGGTAGCCCAGCGAGTCGGCGTCGATGGTGTGCCGGATCTCCTCCAGCGAGTGGGTTGCGGCGATCAGCTCCGCCCGGCGGCCGGTGTCGACCCCCATGTAGCAGGGAAAGCGCATCTGCGGCGAATGGATCCGGACATGCACCTCGCGGGCGCCCGCGCGGCGCAGCATGGCCACGATGGGGCCGGTCGTCGTGCCGCGCACGATCGAGTCGTCGACCACCACCACCCGCTTGTTGCTGAGCACCTCCGGCAGCGGGTTGAACTTGAGGCGGACCGATGCCTCGCGCGAGCGCTGCGCCGGCTGGATGAAGGTGCGGCCCACGTATCGGTTCTTGATGAGCCCCTCGCGGTAGGGCAGGCCGGACACCTCGGCATACCCGATCGCGGCCGGGATGGCGCTGTCGGGGACCGGGATGACGAGGTCGGCGTCGGCCGGGTGCTCGATCGCCAGCTGCCGGCCCATGGCCATCCGGGCCTCGTACAGCAGCCGCCCCCCGATGACGCTGTCCGGCCGGGCCAGGTACACGAACTCGAAGACGCACAACCGCTCGGGGCGCGGCCCCAGCTGCGGGCGATGGGAGTGCAGCCCGTCGTCGTCGATGGTCACCACCTCACCCGGCTCCACGTCGCGGACGAAGCTGGCGCCCATGGCATCCAGCGCGGCGCTCTCGGAGGCCACCGCCCAGCCGGACGGCGTTCCGGGCCCGGCGGGCAGCCGTCCCAGGCTCAGGGGCCGGAACCCGACCGGGTCACGGGCGGCCACCAGGGCGCGCTCGGTCAGCATGGTGAAGGTGAACGCGCCGGAGGCGCGGTGGAAGGCATGCTCGACCCGCTGCGCCCAGGTCCTGCCCGGGGCATGCGCGATCAGCTTGGCCAGCACCTCGGTGTCCGAGGCGGTGGTGAAGTCCACCCCCTGCTCGGTCAGCTCGTCGCGCAGCCAGGCGGCATTGATGAGATTTCCGTTGTGCCCCAGCATCAGCTCGCCCAGGTCGCTGGAGGCGTAGACCGGCTGCACGTTGGGCAGGGAGTTGCTGCCGGTGGTCGAGTAGCGGGTGTGGCCGATGGCGATGCGCGCCGCGTCCTCGCTGCCCACCCGCTCCAGGCGGACGAGGGTCTCCTCGTCGAAGACCTGGCTGACCAGCCCGAGGCGCTTGTGCAGGACCAGTCGCGCGCCGTCGCTGGCGGCGATGCCCGCCGACTCCTGGCCGCGATGCTGGAGCGCGTGCAGCCCCACGTAGGCCAGCCGGGCGACGGCCGCGCCCGGCGCGTGGATGCCCACCACCCCGCATTCCTCGCGCGGCCCGCTGGGCTCATACATCGGCAGCACGGGAGGATCAGCGTCCGGCGCGGGGATGAGGCACGGCCCGATGATAGCCGTCCTCCGCCCGGGCCATGCCCTGCCCCTGCGCACCCGGCGCTCCCGGTCGCCGACGGTACTACCGGAGTACTGCACCGCACCGCACACGTGGCCGTGCGCGCCGCGACCCGCAGGTGCCGGGTCGCAACGCCTGACCATCGGGCCATGGCCGATTCCGGGCGGGACGGGCATCCTCGCTTCGTCAGCTTTCGATCGATGTAATCCAGGCGAGGTGGCATGCTCCGACTGGCAAGGTTCCTCGGCTTCCTTGCGCCCCTGGCGGTGGCCCTCTTCCTGACCGTCGGCGTGGCCGCAACCACGCAGTCCACCGGCACAGAGCGCACCGTGCAGCTGGTGCTCGCCGGCCTGGCGGCGGTGGCCGGCATGACCTCCATGGCGCTGGCCGCGTGGAGCTACTTCGGCTGGCGGCTCAACCGGATTGCGCATGCCCTGGAGGACACCCTGCAGGCCGACTCCCCGGCCGAGCTGCGTGAGTCCGGGGTGCCAGCCGAGCGACGCCTAGCGCGGGCCCTCAACGCCGCCACCGGGGCCTTCCTGCAGGTGGAGGCGCGCGCGACCCACGACCGGCTCACCGGCATCGCCAACCGCGAGACGCTGCTGACCAGCCTGGTTGCCGAGATCGAGCGCGCGACCCGCCACCACAAGTGGCTCTCCGTCGCGTTCATCGACATCGACCGCTTCAAGCCCATCAACGACACCTACGGCCACAACTCCGGCGACGCGGTGCTGCGCCAGATCGCGACGCTGATCGCCGACCACATCCGCGCCTCGGACATGTTCGGCCGCTATGGCGGGGAGGAGTTCATGCTGATCCTGCCCGAGACCGGGCCCGACGAGGCCGTGGTCCTGGCGGAGAAGCTGCGCACCCAGGTCATGCAGCAGCAGCTGGTCATCGCCGGCAACCAGCGGCTGCAGGTCACCATCAGCATCGGCGTGGCCGGCGAGGTCGGCTCGCAGCTCCAGATCGACGCCCTGGTCGACCAGGCCGATGCGGCCATGTACGCCGCCAAGTCGCTCGGCCGCAACCGCACCTACCTGTACCGTGCCATCGACGAGAACGCGCCGGTGCGGCGCGCACCGATCTCGGCCGAGCACCGGGCGGCGGCCACCGCCATCGGGCAGTGGGCCAGCGACACCGCCACCGAGGCGCTGGCCTCGGTCCTTGCGCCCCAGCCGCACCATCGCGGACGGCCGTCCGACATGATCGCCTCGCTGGCGACCGGCATCGCGCTGGAGCTGGGCCTGCCCGACGAGGAGATCGAGCGCATCCGGATCGCCAGCCTGCTTCACGACCTGGGCAAGCTGGCCGTGCCATCGGAGATCCTGGACAAGCCGACCACCCTGTCGGACGGTGAGTGGCAGGCCATCGGCGAGCACCCGCGCATCGGCCAGGTCATCCTCGAGCAGGCCTCCAGCCTGCGGGAGGCGATCCCGGTCGTGCTCCACCACCACGAGCGCTTCAACGGCGGCGGCTACCCTCATGGGCTGAAGGGCAACGAGATCCCACTGGGCGCCCGGATCGTGTCGGTGGCCGATGCCTACCACGCCATGGTCCACAACCGGCCCTACAAGTCGGCGCTGACGCACGAGGCGGCGCTGGAAGAGCTGCGGCACAACGCCGGCAGCCAGTTCGACCCGGATGTCGTCAACGTCTTCTGCGCGGTCTACGCCGAGGGCGTGCCGCCGGACGGCCTGGAGGAGGTCTACCGCCTTCACCAGCGGGCACGGGGCGGCCTCGAGGAGATCGACCCGCATGCCGCCGCGGCGGTGCTGGCCGGCACGGAGCTGGAGCGGACGCCGGCCACCTCGCGCATGCTCCGGGCGCAGGCCGCACACGCCCGCGACCACGGGCACGAGCATGACGATCCACCCGCCGCGCCGGCCAGGCGCAGGCGGTCCGCCACCGCGGGCCAGGCCCAGCCGCCGGACGAGCCGCCGCGCCCGCGTCCCATCCGCGAGGCCGCTGGATGAAGCGGCCTCGCCGCATTGCGGCCTTCGTGGCGATCGTGGCGGCGCTGATGATGGCGCCGTCATCGGCGTCCGCGGCCCAGCCGGGCGCGCTCCTCGATCCCTGGGTCGCGCCTCGGACCGGAACCGTTTCCACCGTCTTTGCGTTCCGAGTGCGCTACGTATCGGCCACCGGCAGGGCGGCGACCGCGGTCACCGCCGCGGCCGGACCCGCCAGCGTCAGCCTTGTCCTGGTGGCGGGGACGGCCACAGACGGGACGTGGTCCGGCGCGGGCCTGCTGACCGCCGGCACCTGGGAGGTCCAGTACCGCGCCAGCGTCGCCAAGGGGCCGCCCGCCAAGCTGACGGGACCCACGGTCGTGGTGGCTCCGCTCCCGTCGCCCACCCCACAGTCGTCCGCTCCCGCGCTGGTTCCCCCCGCCGGCCCCGGCGGGCCGACGGCGCCCTCCTCCGCGGCGGCACCCACCGACGAGGCGCCACCGTCTGCCGACGCGGACCCCGCCGCGGATGCGACC
>JBOGSY010000089.1:0-7498 GCA_050691915.1 Candidatus Limnocylindria bacterium
CCGCTGCGGCAGCCGGCGGCGGCGTGGTGCCGGCAGCGGGTGCGGCCGGCCGGCCGCCGGCTGGCACGGGCCCGGGTGCCTCCGGGACGACGATCCACATGACCACGTAGAGCACCACGAAGATGCCGCCGGTGACGATGCCCAGGATCGCCCACACGATGCGGACGATCGAGGGATCCACGTCCAGGTAGTCCGCCACCCCGCCCGCGACGCCGCCCAGGATCGAGTCGGTGCGAGATCGGTACAGGCGCCGGTTCATGCGCAGCCTCCTTCAGGATTGAGCTCGAAGCTGGCCGCGTTTCCCTCCAACCGCAGGTCGATGAAGCTCCCGGCCTCGCCAAAGCCCGGGCTGGTCCAGGTCTCCTCGCCGGCCTGTTGCAGGCCGCTGTCGGCGTCATCCAGGTTGTGGCTGAAGGTGACGTTGGCGTCCACCCTGAAGCGCAGGACGGCCTCCGGGGCGGTGCACAGCCTCAGGCTGCCA
The DNA here is from genome assembly GCA_050691915.1 of Candidatus Limnocylindria bacterium. GTDB lineage: Bacteria > Chloroflexota > Limnocylindria > QHBO01 > QHBO01 > JBOGSY01. Next base: position 482 of record JBOGSY010000089.1, read on the forward strand.
GCGTTCATCCCGATGGTTCCCGCGAGGGTAGTGCCGGCATCGGTCTGGAGCTCGGCGGACCCCGCGTTCATGGAGATCCGGAAGTCCTCGACGCTGCTGCCGGACAGGTCCAGGTGCAGGGCGCCGGCGTTCGGGCTGATGCCCACTTCGGTGAAGGCGCCGCCGGCCAGGTCCAGGGTCGTCTCGGCCGCGTTCACGCTGACCTGCAGGTCGTAGGTCGGGTCCGAGCCGAGACCAATCTCCCAGCGCTGCTTGCCACCGCCCATCCCGAACTGGAAGCCGTCCTCAGCCGACCGGATCCTGAGCGAGTCGCCGGTCGCGTCCAGCCGCGGCTGGCGCTCGCCGGTGGCCCCCGTGCGTGCCTCCCACCCGGCGCCATCGGTCATGGCCAGGTCCAGCTCGCCGCAGCTGAGGTCCAGCGTCACGCTCGCCGCGGCGCCGCTGAAGGCGCCGCTCGACTGGTCCATGTCGGTCGGCTCTGCCCCGCCGCAGCTCACGAAGCCGGGACCGATGCTGATCAGGGCCCCTCCCGCCGCCCCCAGCACCAGCGCGGCGACCAGGGTGCCGACGATGGCGACCGGGGTGCGGGCCAGGATGATCGACAGGCCGATGGCGATCAGCACCACCGGCCACAGACGCCAGGCGCCGGCGATGGCGTCGCGGTCGAGGTAGCCCTGCTGGACACCCAGCGCCACCACGCCGGCGGTGACCAGGGCCAGGCCCCAGAACAGGAGCCCGCGGTTGACGTTCATTGGCGCGGCAATTGTCGCATCCGCGGGTGAAGCTCAGCCGGCGCCGGGGGTGACGTGCGTTGTTGATGGAATGGGGACAGAGAGCGCGTCCGGCATCCAAACTCGTGGATAAGTTCATAGACGGCATGCATGCGCGGCGCCTACTGTGTCTGTGGCGCCCACGGAGGGGCCGCTCGACGAGCCACCGGAGGTGGCACCGGACGAAGCACTCGATTCGACACTCGATCCACCACCCGGCTTGGCGGCGGCAACGTCCCCGGCACGGGAGTTGACACGGGACCGAGCACGGGACTTCGCACCGGACTCTCCACCGGAGCACGCGCGGGAGTCACTCCGTCGGCGCCGTTTCCCTGCCGTCGACCCAGGACGGCAGGGAAAGATAGGGGCAGCCGTATCCACCTTCGGGACAGAAGGGCCGCGGCTGCCCTTTCTGATGCCGTCCGCCCGCTCGGTTCTCCAGCAGTTCGTCGTGTCGGCCGTAGCTGACGAATCGCGATACGCGGGGAGAGGACACAGCTTTGCAGTCACCGCTGGGAAGCTGGTAGGTGCGCGGCCGCTTCGGCCCTCGTACTCGTGATTGTGTCGCTATGGAGCCCGTCGTCGCCTGCTGCTCCTAGCCACGAGTGCGACGGCAGCTAGCGCAACGGCCAGACCGGCAACGGGTGCTATCCAGACGACAGCGGGCAGCTGAGCCGCATCCTTCTCATCCCGGCTGATAGGAGGTGATGGCGGCGGACGTGAAGCGAGCAGCGAGGAGGTACCACTGGGATTGGGGATCTGTTGGGGTATGCCCTCCTGTTTGAAGACGCCCTTTCCATCACTGCAGCGCAAGGCCCCCGTTATCTGCGTGCCTACGGCGAAGCCGAGGGGATCCAGACCGGTAGCGTTGAGCACGGCGCCGTCCGTTCCGACCAGCGCAACGCTCCACTGGCCGGTCAGAGGCAGGGTGAAGTCCCCACGGGCGGCCGTTGATCCGCCGACATACAGGGTCGCGGCCGCTACGCGCGTCGCGTCGTTGACAAGGGCGATGAACCGCTGCTCCGGACAGGTGTCGCTGAAGCTCAGCCGGATCTGGACATGGCGGCCCGACTGACGGTCTGGCGTCCAGACGTTGATCGGTACCGGCTCGGGGCTCGGCGGCCGCGAGAATCGCTCCAGGGCGTCTTGCGTTGCTGAGCCCCAGTCATTCGGTTCATCGCGCGCCAGGCCGAATTGATCCCCGGGGATCTCGGCCAAAAGAGATGCGTCCGGGGAGATCGGGCGCGCCAGGGCCAGCGCACCATACATGTCCGCGGGCGCCGCCAATGAGCCTCCGTCGGCGTCGGCTGGAACGTCTGGCCGGACAAGCTGCCATTCGCCGGTTTCAAAGGTGCGAACGGCGGTCCAGGCAAATCCGAGCTGGTGTCAGTCCAGACTCGTGGCAGACGCAGTTGTTTGGGTCGCCAGCCAACCGCTGCAATCGAGACCGCCGAGGGGTGCAGGGTTGACCGATTGACGCGCTCTTCTCGACGGAGGGCGGCACTTGTCGCCGCCCTTGTCTTCCTCCTTGGATGCAGCGTTCAGACGACGACGCGGCAACGAGTCATCACCGTGGCAGATGGCTTCCTCTCTGCCGTCGCCGGAACTGCCGACGACAGAGGATGGTCGCTCCTCCACCCGGTGACTCGGGCGGAGATGTTCGACGATGACGCAGGCGAATACACCGCGTTGGTGGCGGCAAGCTCCGCGCATGTGCAGTGGGAGATCGTCGGTGCCGTCGAAGACAGTCCCGGCCTGTGGGTCGTGCGGGTTGACTTCATCGACAGCCCGCCCGAGGTTCTGACAACGCCAGTGCGCAACAACTGGATTCTTGATGTCAGCGGGGAGGGACCCGAATTTGGTCCGCGGCTGCGGCTAGCTTGACCCGAGCCGCTCGAGCGGGGCAGCCCGTCTTTTTAGCCGCTTCTCAGCGGCCTGGTGTTGATAAGAAGCCCCGACTGCCCTCGTAATGGTGGAGAAGCCAATTGACTCCGCCGTCCGGCGAGTCTCAACCTACTGTTCCGTAACGGAGGGCGGCCCTTAAGTGCTTCGAGTCACCGGCTGCACCCGGCGGGATTGACAGACGGGCAGGCGGCCCGTTCACATCCCGGATGTTACGGAGGGACCTGTGAAACGACGGCAGCGAGCTCGATCACCCCTTGTGGTTGTGCTAGCTCTCTCTTTGGTCTTGGCGTTCCCGGCTCCAACATTGGCCGCTGGCTGCGATCCGCACGCTAGTAACGTGGACATGCATGCTTGGGCTGCCGCAATAAAGAACAACGTCAGTGACGTGTTCGGCGTCCGTGCGGAACTCCTTGAGTATCGTCCATTCATCCCCTATGAGCCGTTTCGGACGCGCTCGAGCTCAGCTTGGGTGATGCTCGCGCAGTCCGGCGTCACGCGCCTCGCTCAAATCGGGTGGTACGAGTGGAGCCTGAACTACCGAAAGGTCTTCGTCCAATACTGGAACGGGAGTTCCTTCCCAATCACCGAATTCAACCCATTCCCCGATGGCACATACACGGAGTACAAGGTCATCGACCAGGGCAACAACATGTACTTCTACACCGAGGGGACCCTGCGAAAGTCCGTCTCGCTGAATTGGGATCCCAACTACGGCGAGATCGGGAGCGAAATCACCAACTGGGTTAATCAGATGCCGGGCGATTACGGCGCCCAGAATTTCATGTGGTTCAAGCTCATGAAGAGGCAGGGTTCTGGCGCAACCTGGTACAACTTCGCGCCGAACATCGTTGGCACGACGGACAACGCAAAGTGGTATGCCAGCAACTCGCGAAGCGGCATGAGCTCGCTCACCGAACTCGTCACAGCCGACAAGCGAGGTGACTGCGCATGACCAGGCGGACCATGACCGCGACAGCAGCGGCATCGCTGATAGCCATGCTGTTCGTTGCTTCGTCAGTCGGCTCTGCACCCGTCTGCCTGGGCGATGAATCGCTGAACCATGGCGATCTATACGTCGTTGCCGATTTCGTTCCAGACGCAGCCGCTTTGGATGCAGCCAAGGGCGTAGCGGGCACTGCCGGCTCCGCCGTGGTGGGTTCTGCCATTGCGGGTGAGGCTCCGAGCGTCGGCGCCACGAGGGCCGCGATCCTCAGTAGCGGCGACGGACTATTGGACGAGGAGCCTGTTTACCTTGTCCAAGTCGACTTTGGGGTCCAGACGTTTACCGTCGGTGGGTACTTGGACATGCCGTCGGTTCTGGTAAGTGCATCTTGCTCAGTGGTAGCCGTGAGCGCCGACTCCGGCGACTACCTGTTCACCTTCACAGACGCGATCCCCGTGGAATCTCAATAGGTCGGCAGGGCGCAGCGGGCGTCGAGTGCCGGCGCCCGTCCCGCCCTTGGTCGATGCGGCGCAGGTTAGTCGAGATCAATGCTCGCGATGAGGTTCTCCAGTTGACTTCTCCTAGCCTCCAACCCTGGACCGCGAATAGTCGCAGTCAGCTGGTAAAAATTGTCGCTTGCGTGCGGATCCACAATCGTCCAGGTGATGATGAGATCTGAACCGTCGTCTCCGGACTCATCCACTTCCACTAATGCTGGCTGGCCGTCGACATACAGGTCCCAGCCACCAGGAGGCTCGTGATCTGCGAGGTCAAGGCCGAAGATGCCTCCTTTGCCCATCGCCAGACGCATTCCGCCGGGACTCGGTGGCTGACTGGAGGCGCAGCCAATGTTGATGGCTTCGCGGTCGCTGTCGCATCCAGTGATTTCATCTGTCGACAGGACAGCACGGTAGACGAAGCTCCCACCTCCCGCCGATACGAAGTACGCGTACCACTCTGGTGGATAGGTAAAGCTCATGCCCGAGACCGAGAAAGCCCCCTCACCCAGAGTTACCGAGGGCTGGTTCTCCTGGCGCAGACCAAAGGCGACAACCGCAATGGCCAGGACTCCTGCCGCCGCTGCACAGACGGCGAGAAACCTTAGAAATGGCGGGCTGATGCGTCGACCGGTGAGATCAGGCGCTTCATGGTGAGGCAAGCTGCCAACCAAGCGCGATAGTCGGTCAGGGAACCTGTCGTCGAACTGATCCATCATCGCTCCTCGAGTTCGATTCGGAGACGATCTTTCGCGCGGGAGATCCAACTCCCAACAGTGCCGGCCGGCGCTCCAAGCATCTGCCCGATTTCCTGCTGGGTGTAGCCGTCGACAACGTGAAGGACGAGCGCCGCTCGCTGTTGCGGCTCAAGTCGCTCGATCGCCAACCAAAGATCAGGATCGCTGTTCTGAACCGCAATGGCGGTGCCTCGATCTGGGCTCAACAGACGACGCCAACCTCGCCGCCGCCGCAGTTCATTGAATGCGAGCCGGAGCCCAATCGTGTAGAGCCAGGCCCTAGGGTCACGCCCATCGAATGCTGGCCAGGATCGATATGCCCTTAGATACGTCTCTTGTGTGAGGTCAGCAGCAGAATGCGCGTCGCGCAGGACGACAGCCAAGCGCTGCTCAAGCGCCGGGTAAAGGCTCGCCACAACTTCCTCGAATGACCTGTCCACTCTGTCATCCACTACAACACGCGGCCTCGACCTTCTGTTGCGCTCGATTTAGAGACCTACGAGCTGGGGATTGTTTCCAACATCCTCCAACAGCGCGGGTGGGGAATCAGCTGGCCGTTCTTGATCCTCGCGCTCCCAGGCCAACTCCTCCGTGCGCTGGCGCCGGCGTGTTTCGGCGAGATTGTCGTATTTCCCGACGGGTTGGTCTTAGTCCGGAAGGGTCCGCTCGACGTGCGCGTCTTCGCCGCCATCCGAATTGGCGACGATGAAGTGTCCGCGCTCCGGGACCTCGTCGAGGACGCACGCCTCCGCACCGAAATGGACTGGTTGGGCAGTGGTAGGAACGTCGTTGAGGTATATCAAGCGACTAACGATCTCGGTGAGCCAGTCGAGCTCATCGCCGCCGGGCTCGATCCTTAGCACCCAGAGTGGAAAAACACGAAGGGCTTCCCACAGCCTCTAGTCGAGCTCGATCTCGCTCTGGACCGTCTGGTCGCACGTGCCCGAGAGTTCGGAGAACGCTGGGAAGAGCCCCTCGTGCTCATGCCTGCCGTCCCGATGCTCTTGGGATGACTCAGTCCGTACGAGCTGCGAGCCTCCATCTGAGGCTGGCCGGGTCGGCGTCCGGGTCAGCGGCGTTTCGCTTCCCTTCTCCTTCCTCCCTGCTTCGTCTTGACATGCGGGCGGGCGTGGCCGTAGACTCCCGCGGCGGCCAGGCATACGACCCGTCGTTCGCCGTGCCGTCCGGCCAATCAACCACCAACGAGGACCGATAGGAAGGCAATGGATCTCTACCGGAGCGCCCTCACCCTGCGCCCCACGATCGCGCCACCGAACGGCGCTGTTGACGGGAGATCTGCGCCCGCATCGAGCTGAGGACAGGCGGCAAGGCCGCCACCACCAGCCACGAGCCGTGGGCCAGATCGGGTCCACGGTTTTTTGATGCCCGCATGGGGCGTCTTCCGAGCCGCGGACCCGCGAGGGACCCGCGGCTCGTTCCATCTCTCGCGGGGAACTGCCATGCCAGACCACGAGGAATCCGACATGACCGGCATCGCCGAACAACCGAAGACCGATACGGTCGCCGCCGCGCGGCGCCCGGCGGCCGCGCCATCGGTCCAGGCCGGTGCGGCCCATGGGCCTGAGCTGGACGGCGTGCCCGCGCTGCAGATCGAGCACGTCACCAAGACGTTCAAGGTCGGCCGCAAGAAGAAGCCGGTGGTCGCCGTCAACGACGTGTCGCTGCGCATCGCGCGCGGCGAGATCTACGGCGTGCTGGGGGCCAACGGCAGCGGCAAGTCGACCCTGATCCGCCTGGTCAGCACCCTGCTGACGCTGGATGCTGGCCGGGTGGAGGTGTTCGGCTGCGACATCGAGCGCCAGGAGATGGCCGTCAAGCGGATGATCAACCGGGTCAGCGTGGATGCCGCCTTCTTCAAGAAGCTGAGCCCCCACGAGAACCTGACCTACGCCGCCCGCCTGTACGGGCTCGACGCCCGAGAGGCGAAGGCGGACGCGGTCCGGATCCTGGCCCGGCTGGGCATCGGCGAGAAGCGGCTGAACCGCCCGCTGGAGCAGATGAGCCGGGGCATGCAGCAGAAGGTCGCCATCGCGCGGGCGCTGCTGACCAGCCCCATCCTGATGCTCCTGGACGAGCCGACCACCGGCCTCGACCCCCGGTCGAAGCTGGACGTGCAGGCGTTCATCGAGGAGCTGCGGGATACC
>JBOGSY010000090.1:0-7480 GCA_050691915.1 Candidatus Limnocylindria bacterium
GCCCCGAACCCTGCATCGCCGCGGGCTCGGCTTCGTTCCCGGGGACCGCCAGCGGTTCGGGCTCGTGCTCAGCTTCCCGGTGACGGACAACCTGGTCCTGAACGACTACTACCAGCCGCCGTACGCGAGTGGCCTCCGCCGCAACGATGACGCGATCGAGAGGTATGCGGGTGAGGCGATCGAGAAGTACGACGTGCGCACGCCATCGGCCGAGGTCGCCTGCGGGACGCTGTCGGGGGGCAACCAGCAGAAGGTGGTGGTCGCCCGCGAGTTCGAGGGGGAGCTCAAGTTGCTCGTCCTCGACCAGCCGACCCGCGGCCTGGACGTGGGCAGCATCGAGTTCATCCACCGCCAGGCGATCGCGCGGCGCGACTCCGGTGTGGCCATCCTCCTCGTCTCCGCGGAGCTCGATGAAGTGCTGGAGCTGTCCGACCGCATCGGCGTCATGTTCCGCGGCCGGATCGTGGCGGTCCTGGACGGCCGCACCGCCGACCGCGAGGAGGTGGGGCTGCTGATGGCGACCGGCGGGCGGGGGAGCGGCGTCCAGCCCCAGACGATCGAGGCGGCGCAGTGACGGCGGAGCGGACGGACCAATCGGTCCGCCAGCGCATCCAGGCGGTCGCTCTCCTGCCGCTGATCGCAATCCTGCTGGCGCTGCTGGTGGGCGCCGTGCTGATGATCCTGTCGAGCCCGCTGATTCGCGGGTTCGATCTCACGCTGCCGCTGACCGCATACCAGGCCCTGGCGATCGGAGCATTCGGATCGGTCAACGGCCTGGTCAACACCCTGGTCAACGCCACCCCGCTGATCCTGGCCGGGCTGGCGGTCGGCATCGGCTTCAAGGCCGGGCTGTTCAACATCGGAGCCCAGGGACAGTTCCTGGTCGGCGCGGTCAGCGCCACGGCGGTGGCGATAGCGCTGAACGATGCGTCCCCCCTCGCGGCGATCCCGCTCTCGCTGCTGGCGGGCATGGCCGGGGGTCTCGCCTGGGGCTTCATTCCCGGCTTCCTCAAGGCGTTCACCGGCGCGCACGAGGTGGTGACGACGATCATGCTCAACTTCGTCGCCATCCAGACCGTGTCCTACATCGTCTCCGACCGATTGCGGGGCGCGGAGGTTACCTTCGCGCGGACCGATGCCTTTGTTGCGGCCGAGCTGCCGATCCTCGTCGGTCGCAACGGTCACCTGGGCCTGATCTTCGCCGCGGTGGCGGTGCCGCTGGCCTGGTGGCTGCTGTTCCGCAGCACCACCGGATTCGAGATCCGGACGGTCGGCGCCAACCCCGACGCCGCGCGCTACGCCGGGATGCACCCGAAATGGATCATCGTGCTGACCATGTCGCTGTGCGGCCTGCTGGCCGGCCTGGCGGGCGCAGGCGAGATCCTGGGTGAGGTCGGATACATGCCGGCCTCGTATGGAACCACTGTCGGCTTCGATGCGATCGCGGTAGCCCTGCTGGGACGCGCCAATCCGATCGGGATCCTGTTTGCCGGCCTGCTCTTCGGAGGCATGCAGGCCGGCGCCGGATTGATGCAGGTGCAGGCCGGCGTTCCGGTCCAGATGGTCAGCGTGCTCCAGGCCGTGATCCTCTTCTTCCTGGCGGCCGAGCTGATCGTTCGGCGCCTGATCAAGGTCCGCACCGCCGGGACCGGGGTCGCCGAGGAGCTCCAGACCGTCAGCCGGTCGTACGGCGACCAGAGCGGGCTGTAGGCCGCGATGGACGCGATCTACGGCATCCCGATCGTCGGCCTCCTGATCCAGTTCGTCGTGTACGTCATCCTGGCCCTGCCGGTGGTGGCGCCGACCATCGTGGCGGCCGCGACGCCGATCGCGCTGGGCTCGATGTGCGGCTTCATGAACGAGCGATCGGGCGTCGTGAACATCGGGATCGAGGGCATGATGCTGACCGCCGCCTTCGTGGCCTGGTGGGCGGCGTCGCTGGCAGCCCAGGTCGTGCCCGACCTGCGCCTGGGTGTGCTGGGCATCACCCTGCCGCTGCTCATCGGCGTTGGAGCCGCCATCCTGGCCGGTATGGCCGTCTCCGCCCTGCATGCCTGGCTGTCGATCAGCGTACGTGCGGACCAGATCATCAGCGGCACGATCATCAACATCTTCGCCGTCGGCATCACCGGCTACCTCAACCTGCTGATCAGCCAGCACTCGCCACCGTCGGCCGGCCAGCTCCAGCCCCTGCGACTGCCCAGCCTGGTCACAGACGTCCCGGTCATCGGCTTCCTGCTCGACTCGCTCATCGGTGTCGGCCCGATCGCGCTGACCATGCTCATCAGCGTGATCGTGCTCCAGGTGCTCCTCTTCCGCTCCCGCTGGGGGCTGCGGACCCGCGCCGTGGGCGAGCACCCCAAGGCCGCGGAGACCGTGGGCATCGACGTCATTCGGATGCGCTACCGGAACGTGATCCTGGGGGGCGTCTTCGCTGGATTGGCCGGCGCCTACCTCACCATCGAATTCGGCAGCGCCTTCCAGGGCGAGATGACCGCCGGCCGCGGCTTCATCGCGCTGGCAGCCCTCATCTTCGGGCGGTGGACGCCGGTCGGCGCCTTCGGTGCCGCCCTGCTGTTCACGGCCTCGATCGGCCTCGAGCGCTCCATCCGCTTCGCCCCTCCGGAAGGCCAGCTCGGGGAGCTCCTGACCGCCGTCCCGCTGCAGTTCTACAGCGCGCTGCCCTACCTGATCACCATCATCGTGCTGGCCGGGGTCGTGGGACGCAGCCTGGCGCCGGCGGCGGTCGGCAGGCCATACGAGCGGGAGTCGAAGGGAGCCTAGGGTCGCTCAGGCCTGGGCGGGAGCCTCGGCCGCCACGATCGGCACCGCTCCGCTGTCGACCAGCGGGTGCGGCACCGGCGGGACGCGCATGAGGTCGACCCCCATGCCGCTGGCCACCAGGTCGCGAACCACCGTCTCGTGGTCGTACTCGACGCTGCGGAAGCCGACCACCACGTCCGCCTCGGTGACGTACATCACCGCGTAGCGCGCCCGGGCGTCCGCGCCGCTGCCGCAGCCGACCGACCCGGCCGCCACGAAGTGGGCCTGGCCGCAGACCCGGTGGAATGACTCGTGGGTATGCCCGAAGCAGAACAGGTCGTCGCCCTCGTCGCTGGCGATCCGCGCGAAGTAGCGCGACGGGCGATCCTCCCAGATGTACTCGTTCTGCTTCAGCGGCGCCCCGTGGAAGAGCATGGCGCTGCGGCCGTGGATCTCCAGCCGCAGCTTATCCGGCAGCTGGCGCAGCCAGGTGCGGTTCTCATCGGTCAGGCGGGCGGCGGTCCAGACCAGCGAGGCGTAGCCTTCCGCCTCAGCCTCCGGCGTGGCCCAGATGCTGCCGGTCACCTCGCGGCCCATGCCGACCGCCTCGTCCCAGTTGCCCTGCACGGTGGGGATCGAATGGCGGCGCAGCTCCTCCACCACCTCGTTCGGGTGCGGGCCGCGCCCGACCACGTCCCCGGCGCACCAGACCGCATCGCAGCCGATGGAGGCCAAGTCGTCCAGCACGGCTCGCAGGGCGGGCAGGTTGCCGTGCACGTCGCTGATCAGGGCGATTCGCATGCACGGATTCTACCGACCCGCCGACGTCCGGAACATCCCCCACGGGCAGTACGTTCGACCCGGCTGACCATTGGCCCGCGCCCGGGGCGATGCCCGAGGTGGCTCAGCCGGCCGCAACCCCCGCCATCGGTGCCGCGAGCACGCTGATCCGCCCGGCCACGGTGCGAGCCAGCTCACGCATGGCTGCCGCGGCGGCCGAGCCGTCGGCGCCGGGGTGCTGGGTCGAGGTGATGGGTACGCCGGCGTCGCCTCCGGTGCGGACGCCGGGCTCCAGCGGGATGCGACCCAGGACCTCCAGGCCAAGCTCCCGGGCGATGGTGCTCCCGCCGCCGGAGCCGAAGATGTCGTGCTCCGTGCCGCAGTCGGGGCAGACGAACCCGCTCATGTTCTCCACGACCCCGATCGTCCGCACGTTGACCTTGGTGAACATGGCGATCGCCTTGCGGGCGTCGAGCAGGCTCACCTCCTGCGGGGTGGTGACCACCACCGCCCCCGACAGCGGGATCAGCTGGCTGAGGCTCAGCGCCGCGTCACCGGTGCCCGGCGGCAGGTCGATCACCAGGTAGTCCAGCTCTCCCCACTCCACGTCGCGCAGGAACTGCTGGATGGCCGAGTGGATCAGGGGCCCGCGCCAGATGACCGGCGCGTCGCCCGTCAGGAAGTATTGGATGCTCATCATCTGCACGCCGTGGCTGGTGACCGGGTTGACGCGGCCGCCGGTCCCGGTCACGTGGGCTCCGCCGGTGCCCATCATCAGCGGGACGTTGGGGCCGGTGATGTCGGCGTCGAGGAGGCCCACCCGGGCGCCGTCGCGCGCCAGGCTGACGGCCAGGTTGACCGCCACCGTGGTCTTCCCCACGCCACCCTTGCCGGAGGCCACCGCGATCGTGTTCCGCACGCCCGGGATGAGGTCCGCCGCGGGTCCGCCGAACGAGCGCTTCACGTTGCTGGCCCAGTCCACCCGCACCACGCTGGCCCCCAGCCCCTGCAGGCCGTCGACGATGTCCGACTCGATCTTGGCCTTCAGCGGGCAGGCCGGCGTCGTAAGCTCCACGGTGAGATCCACCGTCGTGCCGCTGATCTCGATCGTCTTGACCATGCCCAGGCTGACCAGGTCGCGCCCGATCTCCGGGTCCTTGATCTGGCCCAGGGCGGCCATGATGTTCTCGTTGGTGAGGGTGGGGTGGTCGGCCATGCCGAACTCGGGCTTCCTTTCTGTCATGAGGCGGTGGGGCCCCTGGAGGGTAGCAGAGCCCGGCGCAGCTCCGATGCTACTTTTGTTGAGATTGGGATCCTTGGGCGCCCGGCGGGGCCGGTTATGCCAGCCCATCCCAGATGGAAGTCTCCACGGGCGTGCCCGTCGCCCCGGCCGCGACCGGCAGGTTGGACCCGGCCAGGCGGTAGTGCTCCGTCGCCAGGTAGGCATCGCGCAGCTCGGCCGACCAGTCGTGGAACGGGCCGACCGACCCGGTCTGCGAGACGTGGCGCGCAATGGCCGCCTGCTTGAGCTGACCCAGCTCCCCGAGCTCGAGGGTGATGGTGTCGATCCCGTCCGGCGAGCCGTAGGCCTCGGGCGCCCCGCCTCCCAGCAGCGCCACCCGCGACGCCGGCACAACCAGGTGGTACAGCTTGGCCGCCCGCCAGGCGACCTGGTCTTCCTCGAGATCGTCCTCGTAGGCCAGCGGCTCGGCGGCCAGCTCGAAGGCGCGATCCGTCGCGCGGCCCAGGATCACGTGGTCCGCGTCTCCGGTGACTCCCTCCGGGCCGAAGCCCAGGATCAGCTCCGGCCGGTGCATGCGGATGGGCTCCACAATCCGGCCCACCAGCTCGTCAAAGCCGACGTCGGCCAGGGCCTCCTCCGCGTAGTCCAGGACGCGCAGGACCCGGACGCCGAGCAGGGCGACCGAGCGCCGGAGCTCGTCCTCTCGCACGGTATCCAGGTTGCGCCAGACGAGGGGGCGGCTGTAGTGGCGGTTCCGGCCGCCGGGGGCGGGCGGCTTCTCGAGCAGCCGGGGGTCGAACCGGCCGCGAGTGGCACAGACGACCACCACGTAGGCCCCCGAGGCGGCCGCGTGCGCGATCGCTCCCCCGAAGCCGAACGCCTCGTCGCCCGGATGGGCGACGACGACCATCAGGCTGCGGGCGGGGTTCCGCTCGCGAACCGGTCGCCAGATGGATGACACGGCGGCGAGTCTATCAGCCTAGACCTCGACTTCGAGGGCCATGGCGGCACGACCTCCGCCGGCCCCGTTGGCTTCCTCTGCCGGCCGCCCAGGGACCGGGGCGCGGTCGACGAACGAGGCCTCCTCGGCCGTGTGCAGCGCCCCTTCCACCTCCTCGATCGACAGGATGTCGTGGCGCAGCATGAAGGCGATCTCGTCGCGCAGGTAGGAGCGCAGCATCTCCGGGCCGTCGGTCGACAGCGCGAAGCGCACGCCGCCATCGACCAGCCGGCGCACGATCTGGCGCATTTCGGCGACGCTGCGCACCACCCGGGTATTGAGGTTCGACGACGGGCAGACCTCCAGCACGATGGCCCGCTCGCGCAGCATGGCCATCACGTCCGGGTCACGAGCGCTGTTCACCCCATGACCGATGCGGCTCGGCTCCAGGGCCTCGACCGCCGCCCGCACCTCGTCCGGCCCGCCGGTCTCGCCAGCGTGGACCGTCACCCCCAGGCCCGCCCGTCGCACCTGGGCGAAGAGGTCGCGGTAGTCGGCGAAACGAAAGGTCGGCTCGACCGGGCCCGCGATGTCGACCGCCACCACTCCGCGATCGCGCCAGGCGACGGCCTTGGCGGCGATGATCTCGTTGAGGTGGTGGCTGAAGGCCCGGTCCAGGCACAGGATCAGCCCCGCGCGCACCCGGGGATACTCCAGCACGGCGCGGTCCATGCCGCGCACGGCCGCGGCGATGATGTGGTCCAGGTCCTGCTCGCCGCCGCGATTGCGCTTCATGGGGTTGAACCGCAGCTCGAGCCGGGTGATGTTGTTCTTGCGGTAGGCGCCCCCGATGACCTCGTACACGCTGCGCTCGACGGCGATGGGGCTGGACTGGATCAGCTCCGTCCAGTGGAAGAGGTCCAGGTAGGCCTGGAAGGAGCGGCGCCGGCGGCCGACGGTGATCAGGTCGCGGAAGGCCCAGTAGTCCTTGGTCGGCAGGCGGATCCCCTGGGCGTGGGCGATGCCCCACATGATGGCCGGCGTCACGGCCGCCCCCAGGTGCACGTGGAGCTCCGTGAGCGGCGTGCGCGGATCCAGCTTGGGCCGCGGCATGGTCCTCGTCGGGTGCGATTTGGCGGAGTGTAGCAGCCACCGCCGGTCCCGACGGCCGCTGGCCCGATGCTAGAATCGCCGCGCCATGGAAGCCATTCGCACCGTCATCGAATGGATCGCCGACGACAGTCCCGTGGTCGTCGCGGGCCTGCTCCCCTACCTCCTGCTGGGGCTGGCCGTGCTCTACATGGTCTGGCTGGTGATTGGCTACCTGCGCGTCTCCCAGGTTGGGATCCAGTCGGAGACCGCCGCCCAGCCGGGCCTGCGGCTGCCCCGCGCCCCGGACGGTGTGATCGAGGCGCCGCGTGGGGTCCCGTACTGCCCGGTGGATGGCCTCCAGTACCCGCCCGGCGCGCGGTTCTGCACCCAATGCGAGGCGGACCTGGCCCTGGCCTGCGCGAACTGCGGCGCAACCATTCGGGCTGCCGATGAGTCCTGCTACCGCTGCGGGACGCGCGCCACGACGGCCGTCCCCGCGCTCACCTGAGCGTCGTCGCCTGACCATTCGGGAGGCGACCCGCTCCCGACGGACGGCATAGACCGGATGACGATTGGACCGGCGCTCCTGGTGGCGGCCCTGCTCGCCCTGGCTGCCAGCGCCGCGCTCGGCACCGTCGGCTGGCTGGTCGGCCGCCGTGCGC
>JBOGSY010000091.1:0-7286 GCA_050691915.1 Candidatus Limnocylindria bacterium
GAGCGTGAACTCCGTGCCGTCGCGCACGTCACGCAGGACGAGCCCGTGCAGCGGGTCGCCGGCCAAAGCCGTCGGGCTCGGCTGGCCGCCGCCGGACTCGACCGCGCTGGCGGTGGGCGGCGGGGAAGCGCTGCCGGGAACGGTCGAGGGCTGGCTGGCCACCGGGTCGGCCGTCACCGCGGCGCCGCACGCGGAGAGCACGACCGGCACCAGGGCCAGGGCGAAGCGCAGGCGTCGCATCGCACGATCCTACCCGCGGCGTGTGACGGGTGGATGTCGCCAGCGGTCAGGGCTCGGTCCCGGCCCCAACCGCCCAGCGCAACGCCTCCTCGAGGTGGACCACGTCCGATCCCTTGGCCACGAAGCGGGTCAGCGGATCCTGGCGCACCATGGCGGGCAGGCCGTCCAGAGGCATGGCGGTCCAGCACACCACCGGGATGCGCGGAAACCGATGCCGGATGGCCATGAAGACGGCCGACCCCACCTCGCGCTCCAGCCGCCAGTCCAGCACGACGGCATCGGGAGCGGACGCTGCGAAATCGCGCAGGAACGCTGCCGGGGCGGCATACGCGCTGGCCCCGTAGCCAAGAGCCTCGCACACCTCCTCCGCGATCGAGGCCAGGGCCGCGTCATCCTCGACCACCACCACAAGCGGGGACGGGGGCGGGAGCGGCGAGGGCGTGGAGAGGCTGAGGCCCATGCCGGGCCCCATCTGCACGCAGCGTGCCGGAGCGCCCGCCTGCGGCCGTCCCGGCGGTGCGCGGCGGCAACCGGTACGATGCTGGGCGTGATCGAGCGTCGCAGCACCGCCACGGTCGACGTGGGCGGCGTGCCGGTGGGCTCCGGCCACCCGATCGTGGTGCAGTCCATGACCAACACCGACACGGCCGACCCGGACGCCACCGCTATCCAGGTCGCGCAGCTGGCCCACGCCGGCAGCGAGCTGGTGCGCGTCACGGTCAACAACGACGAGGCGGCCAGGGCGGTGCCCGTCATCCGCGACAAGCTCGACCGCCTGGGCGTGGGCGTGCCGCTGATCGGCGACTTCCACTACAACGGCCACCTGCTGCTGACGAAGCACCCCGAGGCGGCGGCGGCGCTGGCCAAGTACCGCATCAACCCCGGCAACGTCGGCGCCAAGCACCGCGACGCCAACTTCCAGCGGATCGTCGAGGTCGCGGCGGCCAACGCGAAGCCGGTCCGCATCGGCGTCAACTGGGGCAGCCTGGACCAGCAGCTGCTGACCCAGATGATGGACGCCAACGCCGCCTTACCGGAGCCGCGCGACAGCCGCGAGGTGATGATCGAGGCCATGATCGAGTCCGCCCTGCGCTCCGCGCGGCTGGCGGAGGAGACCGGCCTGGGGCCCGAGCGCATCATCCTCTCCGCCAAAGTCTCCGGCGTCCAGGACTTGGTCGAGGTCTACGCCCGGCTGGCCGAGCGCTGCAGCTACCCCTTGCACCTGGGCCTGACCGAGGCCGGCATGGGCTCGCGCGGCATCATCTCGTCCACCGCCGGGCTGGCCATCCTCCTCCAGCGCGGCATCGGCGACACGATCCGGGTCAGCCTGACACCGTCGCCGGGCGGGGACCGGACCGAGGAGGTGCAGGTCGCTCAGCAGGTGCTCCAGTCGCTGGGCCTGCGCAGCTTCACCCCGCAGGTCAGCGCCTGTCCCGGCTGCGGCCGCACCACGTCCACCTTCTTCCAGGAGATGGCGCGCGACATCGGTGCCTACCTGGCCGAGCAGATGCCGGCCTGGCGCGCCGCGCACCCCGGCGTCGAGGAGCTCAAGGTCGCGGTGATGGGCTGCGTGGTGAACGGGCCGGGCGAGTCCAAGCACGCCGACATCGGGATCAGCCTGCCGGGCACCTTTGAGGAGCCGGTGGCCCCCGTCTTCGTGGACGGCGAGCTTCGCACCACCCTGCGCGGCGACGACATCGTGCCGCGCTTCCTGGCGATCCTGGACGAGTACGTCGCGCGCCGCTACCCGTCCTAGACCGATGCGCGCCGGCGGACCCGCCCGCCGGCGCGGTCAGCTCAGTTGCAGATGCCGGCCTGGGCGGGCGGCCCGATCAGGGCACCGGGCGCCAGGCTCAGCTGCTCCACGCTCCCGTCCTCGTTGGCGATGACCTCGGCGATCAGGTTGCGGTCGATCTGGAGATCGGTCAGCTCGAGCGAGTCGATGACGGTCTGGCCGTTCAGGACCAGGATCCACTCCTCCCCCTCGGGCAGGTCATAGGTGATCACCTGGGCGGTGCAGGTGGCGAGGGTGGTGGCCTCGCCCGGCTCGAAGGTGTCGAGCGAGACGGTCGCATCGGTCTCAGTCTCGTTGATCACCGCAACGCGCAGTTTGAAGGCCGAGGCTCCGTTTCCGCCTCCGCCACCACCGCCGCAGGCGGCGAGCACGAGGCCGAGCACGACCACCAGCGCCAGCGGCGCCAGCCATGGCCGAGCACCGGACGGGATTGGGCGTTCCGTCGTCGACATCGGTCCTCCTATTTCCCTGTTAGCTCCCTCCGTCGCCCGCCCGGCACCGAGCGGGCCGTCCTGCGTCAGACTCTACCCGTTCGACGCGCCGCTCCGCCAGCCTCCGGGCGCGGATCGCGTGTCAGTGGCGGGGCTCCCATGAGAAGAATCGGAGGCTGATCAGGATGCCCGCCACGCCCCACGCGGCGATGGCCGCCAGGTCGCCCCACGAGAAGCCGGACCCGGTGGTCAACGGGCTGTAGACGTCCAGCATCGCGTCGGCGAAGTGGCGGACCGGGAAGAGGCCGGCCACGGCGTCCATCCAGGCCGGCGGGTCCTCGATGCGGATGAACACGTTGCTGATGAAGAGCAGGGGCAGGATGCTGGCGTTGACCACCGCCGGCGCCGCGTCGGCGTTGGGGATCAGCCCGCTCAGCGCCAGCCCCAGGGCGCAGAAGGTGGCCGCACCCAGGATGAGGGTCAGCGCCAGCGCCGGGAGCCGGTCCCACGGGACGCGCACGTCGTAGAGCAGCGCCCCGAAGGCGGCCACGATGACCACCAGCAGCAGGGCCACCGCCACCGCGTGGGCGAGCCTGCCGAACAGGTACGCCCAGCTGGGCAGGGGCGTGCCCCGCGCGCGCTTCAGGACGCCCGCGTCGCGAGCGATGGCCACGCTCATGGCGATGTTGGTGTAGGTGGCCGTGATGACGGCGAAGACGATGATCGCCGGGGTGAAGAAGTCCGACGCCCGGTACCCGCTCTGGCCGGTCTCCGCGTCGGCGAAGATGACGTTGAAGATGACCATGAACAGGAGCGGGAAGGCGAAGGTGAAGAAGGCCGCCGCCGGGTTGCGCCAGAAGGCCCGATTCTCGTAGCGCACCTGGCGCAGGGCGAGGCCAAGGTCGCTCACGAGTCGCCCCCGCCAGCGGGTGCCGCGCCGGTGAGCTCGCCGGTGAGCTCGCCGGTCAGCTCCAGGTAGACGTCCTCCAGGGACGGCCGGCTGACCTCGAGCCCCAGGAGCTCGATGTCGGCGGACAGGGCCCAGTCGGTCAGCTCGTGCAGCAGGCGGGTGGGCGTGTCGGTCGACAGCTGGTACCCGTCCGCCACCCGGCGGGCCGCGAAACGGTCGGGCAGCTCCGCCGGTGCCGGCAGCCGGAAGCGGACGAGGGTCACCGCCGCCTGCCTCCCGCCGATGCTGTCGGGCGATCCCTCGGCCACGATGCGGCCACCGGCGATGACGGCCACCCGGTGGGCCAGGAGCTGCGCCTCGTCCATGAAGTGGGTGGTCAGGAAGATCGTCTTGCCCAGCGCCGTCAGGCCGCGGAGCATCTCCCACGCCTGGCGCCGGGCGGAAGGGTCGAAGCCAGTGGTCGGCTCGTCCAGGAAGAGGAGCTCCGGGTCGCCGGCCAGGGCCACGGCCAGGTCGACCCGCCGCCGCTGGCCGCCCGACAGCTTGCGGACACGCCGATCGGCCTGCTCGCCGAGCCCCACCAGGGCGATGACCTCGTCCACGTCGCGCGGACGGGGGTAGTAGCCGGCGTGGAGCTCAACCACCTCGCGGACGGTGAGGTACCCCTCCACCCCGGTCGACTGCAGCACGATGCCGATCCGCTCGCGAAGTGAGCGCTCGCCGCGCCCGGGATCGTGCCCCAGGATCGCGACCTCGCCCCCGTCGCGGCGGCGATGGCCCTCCAGGATCTCGACCGTGGTCGTCTTGCCGGCGCCGTTGGGCCCCAGCAGGGCGAAGACCTCTCCCACCGCCACGCTGAGGTCGATGCCGGCGACCGCCTCGATCTCCCCGTAGCGCCTGCGCAGCCCGCTGACCGCGATCGCCGGCTCGGCCACCGGCTCAGGCCGGCGGCTGCGCAGCCAGGAAGGTCCAGGCGGCGACCACGAAGGTCAGGACCAGGAACGCCAGCAGGGCCAGCGGCAGGAGGGCCACCGACAGGTTCTGCTGCACCTCCTGGTGCTGGGGATCCTGGTGATCGGCGTGCAGGTCGTGCACCGTGTCGACGACCAGCGGCGCCTCCTCACGTGGCGCGGGCAGGTTCTGTGTCATTCGCTCTCTCCTTGGCCAACGATCTTGCCCAGGTGGCGGTCCAGGTCCGCCGCGCTCAGCTGCCCGATCTGCCTGGCGGCCACCACGCCGTCGGCATCGATGAAGAACGTCTCCGGCGGCCCGTAGATACCGTACCGCACAGCGACCTCCTCACCGGGATCCATGGCCGCGCTCCAGGCGGCGCCCATGCGGCTCATGAAGGCGCGCGCGGACTCCGAATTGTCACGGAAGACGATGCCGACCAGGACCAGGCCCTCCGGGGCATGGTCGGCGGCGGCACGGGCGAGGAGGGGGAACTCCTCGACGCACGGGCCGCACCAGCTGGCCCAGAAGTTGACGATGACCGGGCGCCCGCGCAGGTCGGCCAGCCGCAGCGGGTCGCCGTCCAGGTCGACCAGCGCGAATGGCGGTGCCGCAGCTCCCACCCTGGCGCCGGACCCGGCGTCGCGGGCCACCAGCAGGCCGCCCCAGGCGGCCAGCAGGAGGAGGGGGGCCAGCGCCGACAGGATCAGCCAGCCACGGGGCAGGGCGCCACCGAACGGGGGCCGGGCAGGGCGAGGTCGACCGGCACGGGCATCGGTACCGGCCGTCACGGCCATGCCGCGATCAGTGCCCGGCGTCGTCGTGGACGGCATGCTCCGTCTCACGCCACTCGTGGCCCGCGTCCCGCACCCAGCCCCAGATGCCGTAGAGCAGCACGGCCAGGCCCAGCGGCCCGATGATCGGGTGGATGACGCCGGAGACCACATCCAGGACCGGCAGCTGGTAGGGCTCCTCCGGGCGGAAGATCAGGCCGGCACCGAGCATCGCAGCCCCCACCGAGAGCACCACCGGCAGCATGCTGGGCGCCGGCAGGTGCACCCCGCGCGGAGGCGTCGGCCGGGGCGCGGCGGGACGGCCCAGGCGCAGCGTCACGGCGAAGACCAGGGCCAGCACCAGCAGGATGCCGACGCCCAGAATCAGGAAGCCGGCGGCGGTGTCGTTCACGGCATCGGTCCTCCTACTTCAGGATGTAGAGGGTCGTGAACAGGGCGATCCAGACCACGTCGACGAAGTGCCAGTAGATCGAGACCGCCTCCACCGCCACGTGGTTGCGACCGCTGAACTGGCCCTGCATGGCGCGGGCCAGCAGGATGGTGAGGCCCACCGTGCCGCCGAAGACGTGCGCCCCATGGAAGCCGGTCAGGGTGTAGAAGACGGTTCCGAACACCCCGTCGCCGATGCCGAAGCCCAGGATCGAGTAGTCGTACACCTGGCCGGCCAGGAAGGTGATGCCCAGCGCCAGGGTCACGGCGGTCCACAGCCGCATCCCCCGCTGGTCGCCGCGCCGGATGGCCCACACCCCGAACTGCATCGTGACGCTGGAGGCGAGCAGGATCAGCGTCAGCGGGAGGGCGATCGGCAGGATCTCCAGCTCGTGGGCGCCTTCCGGCGGACGCCACGGCCCCACGAACGAGGCGCGTGCGTTGAAGTAGGCCGCGAACAGGCCGCCGAAGAACATCACCTCGCTGGCGATGAAGAGAAGCATGCCCACCATCGGGGTGGGCATCCCCGTCTCGCGGCCGCCGACGTCGACGTGGGTCGTGATGTCGGCGCTCATGCTGGTGGGTGCCTCGACGCTCATGGCTGGTCTCCGGTGGCCAGGGCGTGGGGATCTGGGCCGAGGTGCTCGACGTCATGCTTGTGCCGCAGGTCGAAGACCGGGCGCTCGCTGCGGATCGGCGGCAGCGTGTCGAAGTTGTAGGGCGGCGGCGGCGAGGTGGTCGCCCACTCCAGGGTGTTCGCCTCCCATGGGTCGTCGCCCACCCGCTCGCCGTTGATGAAGGTCGCGATCACGTTGGCCAGGAAGGGCAGGACGCTGATGGCGATCATGAACGCGCCGGCGGTGGAGACCAGGTTCCAGAGGGTCCAGCCGGCGTCCGGCGCGTAGTCGGCGACGCGCCGCGGCATGCCGCTGATCCCCAGCGGGTGCATCGGGAAGAAGGCCAGGTTGAAGCCGATGAAGTGGATCCAGAAGTGGACCTTGCCCAGGCGCTCGTTGAGGCGGCGGCCGGTCATCTTGGGGAACCAGAAGTAGGTCGCCGCGAAGACGCCGAACACGCTGCCGCCGAAGAAGACGTAGTGCAGGTGGGCCACGACGAAGTAGGTGTCCTGCAGGTGGAAGTCGACCGGCGGGCTGGAGAGCATCACCCCGCTGATCCCGCCGATCAGGAACATGCTGATGAAGCCCAGGGCGAAGAGCATGGGCGTGGTGAGGCTGATGGAGCCGCGCCACAGGGTGGCCAACCAGTTGAACATCTTCACCCCGGTCGGCACCGCGATCAGGGCGGTCATGAAGGCGAAGAAGGGGAGGAAGACGCGGCCGGTGGTGAACATGTGGTGGGCCCACACGCTGAAGCTGAGCAGGCCGATGCCGACGGTCGCGAACACGAAGGCCCGATAGCCGAACAGCGGCTTGCGGCTGAACACCGGCAGGATCTCGCTGACCACCCCCATGGCCGGCAGGATGACGATGTAGACCTCCGGGTGGCCGAAGAACCAGAAGATGTGCTGCCACAGGATCGGGTTGCCGCCGGTGTTCGGGTCGAAGAAGCTGCCGCCGTAGTTGCGGTCGATGAACAGCGCGATGAGGCCGGCGGTCAGCACCGGCGTGGCCAACAGGATGAGGGTGGCGGTCACCAACACCGTCCAGATGAAGATGGGCATCCGGAAAAGGGTCATCCCCGGCGCCCGCATCTTGAAGATGGTGGCGATCATGTTG
>JBOGSY010000092.1:0-7268 GCA_050691915.1 Candidatus Limnocylindria bacterium
CCGCCTCGACGGCCGGCTGCTGCCCCTGGGCGGGGCCCCGCCGCGCCTGGGCGAGCACACCAATGAGGTCCTGGCGGAGGTTGGCTATACCCCGGACCAGGTCGCCCGGCTTCGGACCGCGGGCGCCGTCGCCTGAATTTCACGCCGAGGTGGCCGCAGGCCGATGATCACTGGATCGAGAGGCGGTACCCGCTGCCCCTGATCGTTTCGATCACGCTCCCCTGGTCGCCGAGCTTCTGGCGAAGGCGGCGCACCACGACGTCCACCACGTTGCTGCCGATGTCGCCCTCGTAGCCCCACACCTGCTCCAGCAGGGATGCGCGGGAGACCGCGCGCCCCTCGTGCTGCTGGAGACACGAGATCACACCGAACTCCAGGCGGGTGAGCTGCAAGCGCCTGCCGGCAAGCTGCACTTCGCGCGCGTCAGAATCGATCACGACATCCGGCGCCAGGCCCAGCTCGGCCGCCACCAGGCCCGCCAGCCAGCCGTCGACCGAGGCCGGGCCGAAGTCGAGCACCACGCTGGTGAACGTTCGCCCGCCCACCTCGGCCACTCCGTCGATGGGGCCCACCGGCCGAAAGCCCAGGCGGGTCACGACCGGGAGGTAGACCCCGGGCCGCTCCACCACGGTGTAGATCCGGCGCAGGTGTGGGCGGAGCTGCATGTAGGTGCGCTTGACATCGAGCCATGAGGCGGCCTGCGACCCGCATGGCAGCTCACCATGCTCAGCGTCCAGCCAGCGACGGAATCCGAGCACCTGCTGGCCATGGGGAGGCGGGCTCGCGCGCAGGTGGCGCCGCCAGCCGGCCACCACCGGGTCGTCCTCCACCCCACGCCCGCTCATCGCCCGGTGATCGAGCAGGATGGAGAAGCCGGCCACCGCCCCGTCTCGGTCGCGGGCCACGGAGAACGCCTCCGGGACAGCTTCCCACCAGGCGCGCATGACCGCGCGCGACGCCTCGCCGTCGTGGCGCGCGGCGATCAGCTCGATCGACGAGAGGTCACCACCCGCCGCCGGCTCCACCGCCAGCGGCTGGGCACCGCTGGGAAAGAATGCCTCCCGGACGACAGGATTCTCGATGAGGTAGAGCATGTCGGCCGTGTAGCGCCACAGCTCCTCCGCGCCCACGTCGCGCACCTCGTGGCGCAGCTCCCGCCACGCCTTCCGTCGATACTCGCGGTGGCGAACCGGGTCCGTCGCCTCGAGCAGGTCGGCGAGGGCTCCCTGCACCGCCTCGTGAAGGCTCAGCCCGTCTCGGCGCACCTCCACGAATGGCAGCGCCTGGAGGCGCTCTAGCGCGTCCGAAGGTTGAACGTCTGCGAGCATGGCCCCGATCAGACTGGCGGTCACGCGCCGAACCACCGATGCAGCCTCGAGGACGCGACGGGTGACCCGATCGGGGACGTCGGCCAGGTACAGGCGGCTCAGCTCCTCGACCACCCGGTTCGCCGCCACGTCCGCCATGGTGAGCTCGGGACGCTCCGCCGCCGTTTTGGCCGCCAGCCTGATCGCCAACGGATGCCCACGCGTCACCCGGTTGAGCTCCTCGGCCTGGCCCGGAGACACGCCCAGCTGCTCGAGCAGGAGCGTGGCGGCCGATGGCTCCAGCGGCCCCAGCGGCAGAAGCGTGACCTCCCCGGACAGCTCGGGAGCGGTCAGCCAGGCAGCGACCGGTGGCTCGCGACTGCCCGTGACCAGCAGGACGCTGGTGGGCAAGGTCGGCACCAAGACCTGGCGAACCCAGGTGTCGAGCAGGCGGAGATGCTCGTAGTGGTCCAGCACGATCACCGCCGTCCCGCCGGACGAGGCCAGGAGCTCCCCGACGCGATGCGCGCTCGATACACGGCCGCCGAGCAGCCGTCCCATGGCGGTCAGCAGGCCGCGGGCCGTCGGCTCGAGGGTTCGGCTGTCCAGGCTGAAGACTCTGGCACCGAGGTCCACGGCACGCGCAGCGAATCCGGCCAGCAGCGATGACTTGCCGATCCCGGCCACGCCATGCACGTGGACGACCGAGCTTCCGGCGTCCATGGCAGCGAGCAGCGTGGACAGCTCGCGTTCTCTGCCCACCAGGGTGTGAGCGGTGTGCTGGAGTGCTCGGTCCCGAATCCTGGTCGTCATCCCCCGTCCCCACCGGGCTGGAGGCCGCAGCCTGCTCCCCGGCGCACGCCATGTCAATCGACAGATTTCTGTCACCCGAATGTCATCTGCCCATCATCCGGGCGGTGATCCGCGGTCCTAGCCTCGGCACAGCCGCGCTCCACTGCCCGCGGCGTCGAGGGGAGGAGGAGGAAGAAGATGCATCTGACCCGATCGCTTGCCCTGGCGGGGTTGGTCCTCGCCATCACCACCGGACTAGCGCTGGCGGCCCCGGTGAAGCTCAGCTCCGTGCCCCTGGCGCGAGGTAGCTGGGATCGAGCCGATCGCACCCTGTTCCTGGCGGCGCTGGCCGGCCAGGGGAACCTGGCCACCTCGGACGTGTTCATCGTCAAGGCCACGCTGGGCCCGTCGGACAGCACCGATCCGCGGCCGGGCGCAACCGACTGGCACACGCACACCGGCCCATCGGTCGTCGTCGTCACCCAGGGAACGCTCTCGGTCTCGATGCCGATGCCCGGCGGCCGATGCATGACTCACGCGGTCGGCGCCGGCGAGGCCTTCTTCCACACCACCGGCCCGCACAACTTCATCAACGATGGAGCGACGATGGCGGAGTTCTATGTGGCCTACTTCGTGCCCGCCGGCCCGCCGCTGGTGCCCGCCGGCGATCCGGGATGCTAGCCCGGCATGGTCGCCGAAGGTGTGCAGACGGTCGAGCGCTACATCGCGCTGGTGCTGAACGGGATGGAGCCTGATGCGGCCGCTGCACTCATCGCGCACGCTGTACTGCGCCGAAGGGCCTCGGCCCTTCGCGCAGCCTTTCCGGATCTGGCGGTGACGACCGCGCTGCTCATTGCTGACGAATCGTGGGTGGCCGTCCACCTCACCGGGCGCGGCACGCACACCGGCATCTTCCAGGGCGTTCCACCCACGGGGAGGTCCTGGGCCGCCGGGTGCAACGCCATCTATCGGGTGCAAGCCGGCCGGATCGTTGAATCCTGGGAGATGTGGGATCTCCTCGGCATCCTGGAGCAGCTTGGTGGGGTGCGGCGCGCCGCCACCGCCAGCGCATGACGCGGAGGTTCGACCCATGCCCAACTCCAATCGACGCATCGCGGCCCGAGCTGCGGTCGCGGCCGCGATGCTCGTCGCAGCGACAGGCTGCGGGTCACTGGCCACCTCATCGACACGATCCACGGCAGCGCAGACGGCAGCTGAGAGCGCGCTGCCATCAGCCGGCCCTTCGCGGTTGACGGTGTCGGCGACGGCCAACATCTTCGGTGCAGGCCATGATCGAAACCCGCAACCCGGCCAGGGTGGCGGCGGCTCGGATGCGCCAGTCGTTCAGCTGCCCAGTGGGATGGCCCGGATTGTGACCTTTGAAGATGCCTCCGGCAGTGTCATCCCGGTCGCCGAACGCGGTGTCGCCAACGGACCGGTGGGGACTCTCCATGGCACAACCGATATCGAGTCGTTCGAAGGCATCTCCGGCATCGTGCATCGCAACAACACCATGTTCCTGGTCGGTGTCTTCCTGACCGATGCGCCACCCACCGACCCTGCCCCCGAGCGGCTGGACTTCAGCGAGAACGAGGACTTCGGGACCCTCGAGCCGGAGATCGGCCAGGTCTTCTTCGTCGGCGACGGGGTCGGGCGCCGATACCTGGCGCCGCCGGAGGCTACCCGCTTGTTCGTCGGCTTTGCGGATGCCGCGGCCTTCCAGGGAGCCCCGGGCTACTACGGCAACAACTCAGGCGACGTTCAGGTCACGGTCGCGGTGACGGTGGAATAGCTCGGACGGCCAATGCGCGGACCCGCGCTCGCTCGGCGTCGGTGAGGTTGGCATCGGCAAGCCGGTAGGCGATCGCCTGCGACAGGCCCTCGCCAATGACATCGGCACCGGCCCGGCGACGGAACAGCCACGCCAGCAGCCGGCCGGGGACCCCTCCGCTGGTGCGCAGGATGAGCCAGGTGAGCGCCACGTCCTGCCGGTGGTCCCCGCTGCCGGCGTTGGTCCAGTCGATCACCACCGGCCCGGTCGGGGAGATGAGCACGTTCTCCGGATGGAGGTCCTGGTGAACGAGCGATGCGCCGTCGAGCGGGATGCGGTGCAGCGCCTCGTGGAGCCGGACCAGGCTGGCCACGTGACGAAGGGCGCGCCACGGTCGCCGCCGCAGGTCGACGGCCATGGTTGGCCCCGGGATCCGTTCCATGACCAGCGCATCGCTGCGCACCTCGTGAACGCGCGGGACCGGAAAGCCATGGGCCGCGACCAGGGCCATGAGCCGAGCCTCGCGCTGCGGGTCACCGCCGGTGCGCAGGACCATCCCGTTACCCAGGTCGGTGACCTGCGACGCGCGGCCCTTCATGGCCGCTGGTTTCGCCCGACTACTGGGCGCGCCCTGGGATGTACTGCCCGTAGCCCGGACTCCCGACCACGTTGCGGTCGCGGCAGATCACCGTGCCCCGCAGCATGGTGAGCTCCACGTAGCCCTTGACCTTCCAGCCGACGTATGGCGTCCATCCGACCTTGGTGTAGAGGCCGTCGTCGCTGAGCGTGGTCTCGCGGTCGAAGTCGACCAGCACCAGATCGGCATCCGACCCGGGAAGCAGGACGCCCTTCTGAGGATAGACGCCCACCAGCTTGGCCGGCGCGACGCTGAACAGCTCGACCACCCGCTCCAGCGTGAGCTTGCCGTTGTGCACGTCGGTCAGGGTGATGCTGTACTGCCAGTCGTACTGCGGGGAGCCCATCGCCGAGTTCCAGGCGTCCTCCTCCATCACCTCGAGCTCCTCGAGAGTGTGCGGCGCGTGGTCCGCGTCGATGGAATCGATGGTCCCATCGTTCAATGACCGCCAGATCTCCGCCATCCGGCCCTCGTCTTCGGTGATGAATCCGCCGGGGCAGGCGCGCCCGCGGGTCTTCATCAGGTCATCGCGCGTCAGGTGGTAGTACTTGGGATCCACCGAGGCGCTGACCCGCTGGCCGCGCTCCTTGGCGGCGCGGATGAGGCGCAGGCTGCCGGCCGAATGGGTATGGACCAGGTTGAGCCGGACACCGGTCAGCCCCTGCAGGTTGATCAGGGTGTTCGCGGCCGTGTGCCAGATCGCCTCGGTCGTGTAGACCTCGCCGAACGTGTACCAGTTCGGCGGCTTGCCGGCGGCGAATGCCTCCTCGCTCAGCTGCTCGAACAGCCGCTGGTTGAACGGGTGGATGAGCAGCGGGAGCCCCGTCTTCTCGACGGCGCGCATGGCGCGCAACAGGTCGCCCTCGTCGTTCAGGGCCAGGCGCGGATCATGCGGATAGGCCCCCGAGACCTGGAAGATCTTGAAGCCCGTGGCTCCGGCCTCGGCCAGCTTCGGAATCTCGTCGATGTTCGTCCCGGCGACCCAGTGACCCCAGTCGATGATGGACTTGGCATCGCCCAGCTCCCGCTTCTCCTGGTAGGTGGCCACGGTGTCGGTGGGCGGCTCGACGTTCGGCATGTCGATCATCGTGGTGATGCCACCGGCTGCCGCCGCCTGGGAGGCGGTCAGGAAGTCCTCCTTGTGGGTGTAACCCGGCTCTCGCGTGTGTGCGTGGGTGTCGATGATGCCCGGGAGCACCAGCCTGCCGGTGGCGTCGATCTCCTCGACCGCCTCGGCCGGGTTGTCGCGCGAGACCAGGCCGGCGATCCGTCCCCCATCGATCAGGAGGTCGGCTTCGACCAGCGTGCCGCCGGCCATGACGCGGCCGCCCCGGATTCGGGTCTGGTAATTCGCCACCTTGAGGCAACTCCTTTCAGCTACTGCCCTCGTCCGCGACGTCCACGAAGTCGGCGCCGGGTGGGGCATAGATCTCGATCAGCACCGCCTCTTCGTCACCTACGTTCGTTGCCGAATGCGGCGTGCCGGGCGGGATGAATGCGGCGTCGCCGGGCCCGAGCTCATGGTCGACGCCGTCGATCCGGATGGCGAGGCGCCCGGCGAGGACGTAGTAGACGTTCTCGCTCGCGGTGTGGAGGTGGTACGGGCCAGGGGCGGCTGCCGGCCGCAGCCGATTGAGGTGGAGGTCGACGGCCGATGCGCCGATCGAGGGGTTGACCAGCTCACTGGCGACACCGCGCCCGTGCCGCAGGGCGCGCTGCGGCGCGTCGGTGGCTCGGACGATCACGCCGCTCATGATCCGAGGGCCACGCTGATGCTCTTGTTCTGGCTGAAGCCGTAGAGCTCCTCGATCGAGTACTCGGTCCCGGACCCGCTGTCCTTGTGGCCGCCGAACGGCACGCCGATCCAGCGCTTCTCCACGTCATTGATCCAGACGTATCCGACCTCGACCCGCTGGCTGAGACGGATGGCTGCCTCGAGATCCCGGGTGTAGATGCTGGCCGTCAGCCCGTACCTGACCCCGTTCACGGCCGCGAGCATCTCGTCCTCGTCGTCCCATGGGGTGATGCCGAGCACCGGGCCAAAGATCTCGTCGGTGGCGATCTGCATGCCGGGCTGGACCTCGGCGAACACCGTCGGCGGGTAGTAGTAGCCGCGCGCGAAGGGTTGCTCACGCGGCCGCTCGCCGCCCGCCACCAGCCGGGCCCGCTCGTCGCGACCTGCGGCGACGTAGTGCTCCACCTTCTCCAACTGCTCCGAGGAGACCAACGATCCGAGCTCGGTCTCATCGGCCTCGGGTGGCCCCATCCGCAGCGCCGCCAGGCGATCGCGGACGCCACCAACGAAGTCGTCGTAGAGCCGGCGGTGGACGAATGCCCGCGACGTCGACCCGCACGACTGGCCGAGCACCCGGGTCAGGTTCATGCCTTCGACCGCCGCATCGACCGCCCGATCGACCGGCGTGTCCGGAAGGATGATCAACGGGTTCTTTCCGCCAAGCTCGAAGGACAGGTGCTTCACGCGGTCGCTGGCCGCCGCATCGGCCTGGATGCGGAGCGCGGTGGGAACCCCGCCGGTGAAGGCGATGCGATGGACGTCCGGATGGCGGACCAGGTGCGAGCCGGTGCTGCCCCGTCCGGTGACCACGTTGAAGACACCGGGGGGCAGGTGGTCCGAAGCGATCTCGGCCAACCTGAGGGCGGAGAGCGGGGTCTGGTGGGCAGGCTTGAGGACGACCGCATTGCCGGCCACCAGCGGGGCCGCCGTGCGCGCCGCGGCGAAGAGGGTCGGATGGTTGAAGGG
>JBOGSY010000093.1:0-7240 GCA_050691915.1 Candidatus Limnocylindria bacterium
CGGTGGGCGGCTACTTCGTCTTCCCGGTGACGGAAGGTGGGGTCAGTCTGACCGTGTACCTGTCGGCGGTCGTCCCTGATCACCCTGCGTTCGCTCACTGCCCCAACTTCCCGACCTTCTGAACCGATGGAGGGTGTCCGGCGCGCTGCCGGACACCCTCCAGCGCGCGCCCGCGTCAGGGCACCGAAGCGGCTGCAGGCAAGGCTGGGTCCGTGGAATGGGCGGCGACCCCTCAGGCGGTCGCCTCCGCCGTCTCGACCGCCTTGGCAACGGTCGGAAGCTCGATCCGCAGCGGCTCCCCCGTCTCCAGCAGCGTCTTCAGTCCGGAGAGGACCGGGTTCCAGCCCATCGCCACGCCTCTGTACGTCTCGGTCTCGCCCTCGAACTGGTCGTGGACCAGGCAGAGACGGCAGACCTCGCCCATCGGGGTGATCTCGAAGGTGACGCGCGAGGGCCGCTCGTCGTGCGCCGGGAAGTGGAAGGTGTGGACCAGCCGGTGCGGCGGGTCGAGCTCGACCACCTGGCCCTCGATGGCGGTGCTGCCATCCGGGTTCAGGTAGGTGACCGGCGAGCCGGGCGCCCAGTCCGAGGTCACGCGGCTGCCGTAGTAGTAGCGCTGGGTGATGGCCGGATCGGTCAGGGCTGCCCACAGGGCTTCCGGCGTGGTGCGGATGTAGACCTCGTAGACGTGCTTCGGCGCGGTCATTGGTGCTGGTGCCTCCAGGCTCGCTTTCAGGTTGGCCATCCCGGTCGTCCAGGGCCTCGCGTAGCGGCTGATCCATCGGTCCGCGATGAGCTGGATGGGCACCGGGTTGAGGTAGTGGAGCTTGCGGCGCCCATCGCGATGGACCGCCACCAGCCCGGCGTCGCGCAGCACACGCAGGTGCTTCATGACGCCGAAGCGGGTCATGCCCGGCAGCACCGCCTCGAGCTCGCCGAGCGATCGGCCATCGCGCTCGTGCAGGGCGTCGAGCAGGGCGCGCCGGTTGGCGTCGGCCAGGGCCCGAAAGATCGGCTCCACGCCGCAGATGTTAGGTGACCATTGAGTCACATGTCAAGTCGGGACGCGCTGCTAGTGCGCCATAGACGGTTGATAAATCGTCCTAGCCCGTTTGCGTCATTTGAGCTGTCGCAGGCCCAAGTCACGCTACACGCATGGCGCAAGCGATACGTGCCCGAAGCGCACGGGTTCCCAGACGAGGCCGAGGCCGGCCGCTGACGGCGGCTGCCAACCGCCCAAGCTGCCCGGCCGGCCATCCCGGCCGCGTTCTGCTCCACGGCCGGCGCGCGTGGGAGGAGACGCCGTTTCGTCGCCAACGCGCGCTCTGCATCCCCGGCAACGGGCTACCTCGCCATACCTTCTCGATCAACCGCCGGCAGGCACACGGGTCGCATCCGCACGGCGAGACCTGCCCGGCCTGCGATGTGAAGCCGGGCGTGGCCCAGGGACCCATCGCCCTGGCCGACTTCTTCCACACCGCCAAAGAGGTCGGCCAGCTCCTCGCCCTGATTGGTCGCGGCACGTCGCTCCGCAAGGCAGCCCAGCTCGTCCGCTTCGACGCCCAGCGCTACATCACCGACCGCTTCGGCTTCCGCCACGCCAGCCGCGAGTTCGCCCTCGCCGCCCGATACCTGGACCAGTTCGGCGACCTGATCGACCGCGAGCTGGCGCCCAAGGAGTGGCCGAAGGTCCTCATCCTCGACTCCAAGCCCCTGAAGCTCTTCCCATACGACGCCGGCGAGTTCGGCGAGGACTGGGATCCCAACGACCGGGCCGGTGCCATCCTGGTCGCGGTCGGTGGTGATGAGCCGAGTCGGCCGATGAAGGCCTGGCGCATCGGCCTGGTAGGCGACGAGACCCGCCACGCGTGGTTCGACTTCCTCTCGGAGTTGCCCGGCGACGTGGAGTGGGTGGTCGCCGATGGGGCCAAGGCCATCGAGCCGGCGGTGCGCAAGCGCTGGCCGAACGCGCGCTTCTTCAGCTGCGAGTTCCACCTCGGCAAGGCGCTGAAGGCCTGGGCAGAGCTTGACGGCTGGCACAAGGAGCATCCGGCGATCAAGACGCTGCTCGAGCGGGCGCTGTGGTCGGACGCCGACTGGGAGGCGCTGCGTGCCTTCGCCGAGGCCAACAACGCCACCAAGATCCTGCACTGGATGGACGGCAACGACCTCCGCGTTCGTCGGCAACTCGGCTACCGCCAACGGCCGTTCGGGCGCCACCCGCGCTCGAACAGCCCAGCCGAGTACGTCATCAACTCGATTGACCGCAAGCTGTCCCGCCGCCGGCGCTTCCGCTTCCGCAACGCGCGGCGGCTCCAGATGATCCTCAACCTGATGCGCGCGGACTTCGCCGGACAAGGCGGCGCGGTCGAGTACGCGACCTTCGTCAAACGCCACCTGGAGCGCCTGAACTGGCATTTCGACCCGGACTGGACGGCCAACGAAGATGACCCCAGCGAACTGCGCTGCCTTTCGCGCCTCCTCCTCGACACTCGGAAGCACCGTCAGGGCGAGGTCACCGCTTACATGGCCGACGCCAAGCTGCGCTCGGTAATGGGCCGGATCGCCACGGACAACCTCGAGCGCGCCTCCTTTGGCTACCCGCCGCTCGAGTTCGAGATCAAGCCGGGCCAGCGCACCGTGTCCGTCACAGTGGCCGGCATGATGCTGTCGGACTTCCCGGAGATCACCCGTGACTGGGACCACACCAAGAACACGCTCGATCCACTCACCGTCACCGCGGGTTGCGACAAGCTCGTCCGCTGGAAGTGCCACCGGTGCGGACATGAGTGGTCGGCCGAGGTCGGCCAGCGCACCAAACGGCGCACGCGTTGCTCGGCGTGCTCCACGGCGTGGGCGACCGGGACCAACTCGCTTGCCGCGCAGCGCCCGGATCTCGCCGCTGAGTGGGATGAAGCAGCGAACTTGCCGCGCACGCCCGAGCGCCTGAAGGTCACCTCCGAGATCGTAGTGACCTGGCGTTGCCCGAGGTTCAGTGCCGACCACCCGACCTACCGCATGTCGCCCCGGGCGCGCGCGAAGAAGCCCATCGGTTGCTCGATCTGCCGCAGCATGGCGAAGGCCGCCGGCCGCCTGCCATCACAGGCAGCCGAGGATGAGCTGTTCTAGGCGATTTAGATCTCAGTCGATCCCAATGGCTTGGCGTTGTCGCAACAGTCACCGATACTGGGCCGTCATCTCAACACACTGAATGTCTGGCGGAGGGGACTATGGAAGCAGCTGTGGCTAATCGCGGCGGGCCGTTGTGGCGACCTGTTGCCTGGATTGCCGTGACGGCGGGGATGTTCGTCGTCCTTCTGCTCGTCACTGCCTTTCTGGCCAGTTGGCTTACGAGTCAGATCGGGATGGCTGACCCCGAACGCGAGCAGTTCGCATTGATCATGGCCATCATGCTCGCCGCATCGCTTACGGCGACCGTCCCGTTGATGGGCCGGCTTCTCGGCGAGGGGCGCTGGATGGGGCCAAGCCCGTCGATTGTCCTGGCCTTCGCTCTGGCGGCCGCCGCCAGCTACATCATCTTTGCGGACAGTCGTTCCGGCTCCTACTTCGAAACCGACCAGGCCTTGCCGGAGATCTTCGTCCCCCTCGGCATCGCCCTCCTTGCCACCGCCGATCTCGGCCGCCTCTCGGCCGCCACCGATGGTTCTCGGCACGCCTGGTCGTGGGCCGTCGTTGCGGCCGGGCTTGGGTCGCTCGCGCTCGTCGCCATGACCATCAGCAAGATCGCCGGCGACGCGATGGGGATGTATCGGCTCGACTCGCCGCTGACCTTCGCGGTGCTTGCGCTGGCGGGCGCCTACGCCCTCGCGGCAATCCTGCTCCGACTGTCTTCCCGGAGTCGCTGAGGCGAGGGCTCGGCGCGGGAGCCTGGCCGCGCATTTGAGCTACACCCGCCCCAGCATGTAGCCGACGGAGGCGACGGCGAGCCACGCTCGCGCGCCGCCTTCGTTGCCCTCGTACCTGAACCGACGTCCGCGCTGAGAGCTTCGACGGCACCCATCGGAACCGGTTTGGTGACACACGGAGCTTCCACTTTGAATCGGATGCTCCGGTTGTTCACGATTTATCAACCGTCTATGGCGCACCGGACGCGCTGCTCGAGGATGGCGCCGAGGAGGATCGGGAGGATCGGGAAGGTTGCCTCTCGCGGTGCCCGGCGCGACTACCAGACCAGGACCTTGTCGGCCCAGACCGTCCAATCGGCCAGCTCGGCCATGCTGGATCTTCGAACCCCGGCGGTGAGGTCCTCGTCCGCGAGACCGCGAGCATCCATGCACGTGCCGCAGGTACCGACCTCGACCTTCTTCGTGACGCAGCCACGCACCATGCGTTCCACGTTGTAGGTGCCGTCCGGGGTCTGCTGCCCGGCTCGCGCGCACCCGACGGCGTCGGCCATCAGGAAGATCTTGATCTCCATCCCGCCACGCTTCCCGAGGGCCAGCACCAGCCGCAGCGCGTTGTAGGCACGCTCAGTGCCATAGGGCGGGTCGTTCAGGACGAACAGCAGCTTCATCACGCCATGTTGCCACTCGCGGCGGCGTGGCTCGCGGCCAGAACGCGTTGGCCCGGGAGCTCGGTCGTCGGTTCAGTCCCCGGTGACTGACCCCCGCGCGACGGCCTCGCCTCTGGGCGGCCTACCGGTACGGAACTTGCGAGCCCCAGCCTCTTATCGGCACCGCGCACGAGGAGGTGCACCTGATGGCCGATCACACCTGTCCGAACTGCGGAATGGACCTCGACATCGCCAGCAACCCGGTCGAGCGGGATGGCAAGACCTACTGCTGTCCGGGCTGTGCCAACCAGACGGGTTGCACCTGCTGACGGCAACGTCCAGGGCGCAGGTGAGCGGCCGGGGGCCACCCGTCCCCGGTTGCTCCCACCGCACGCCGCGCCGCGGCCGTTCCGCTCTGCATCGAGTCATTCCTGCCCGGCCTCCCCCTGCCCGGCCTCCCCCTGCCCGATACGCCCCACGAGTCCAACGGCCACCCGGCGCCGGAATCTGGGGGCGGATTCTCGTCCGGCGTAACAGGGCCGCAGCGGATCGCCCGGCTGAGCCCTCAGGTGGGCCGATGGATCCCTGGGGCGAAACCTCCGCGTGGTCTCAGCCCCGCGCATCAAGCGCGGGGAGCCCGCAGCGCCGCCTCTTCGGGCGTCGGCCGCGACCGGAAGAAGCCGTACAGCGACAGGTCGTAGGCCGTCTTCAGCAGGCCGCTGGCGATGAGCGGCGCCCCGATCCCCAGCGGCACCAGCAGGGCGCCCGCCAGGGCGGGCCCCAGCACCTGGCCCACGCTGCGCGCCAAGGACGTCACGCCGGCGGTGGCCGTCCGCTCGTCGGGATCCACCACCGCCATGGTGTACGACTGCCGGGCCGGCACGTCCATGGATGACAGCGCGGCGCGGGCCAGCATGAGCGCCACCGCCAGGCCGGCGGTCGGCGCCAGCGCAGAGGCGACCAGGAACAGGTTGGCCGGAATGTGGCTGAAGACCATGGTCCGGATCAGCCCGATCCGGCTGGCCAGCCAGGCCGCCACCGGGAACGAGAGGGCGGCCAGCACGTTGGTGGCCGCGAAGAGCGAGCCCACCGCCGCCGGATCGGCTCCGAAGCGCTGCGCGAACCAGAAGGCCAGGTAGCTCTGCACCACGAAGCCGCCGGCCAGCGCATCCAGGCTGAAGAGGGCCGACAGCATGGCCACCGTCCGCCGCGAGCGGTGGATGGCGAAGCGCCGCTCCAGCCGGACGCCAGCCTCCGCCGTCCGGTCCAGCGCCACGGAGAGGCCGGTGCTCGCCAGCCCGGCAAGGGCGTAGGCGGCGAAGGCCGGGGCGTAGACGGCGGCATCGGTCAGGCCCAGCGCCTGGCCGAAGGCCACCATCGGTCCAACCGCCAGCGCGCCCAGGGCCGATGCTCCGGCGCCCAGCAGGTTGTAAAGCGCGAACGCGGCGGTGCGCTGCCGGTCCGGGACGGTCTGGGGCAGCACCGCCTGGTCGACGCTCTGGAGCCCGGTCGACTCGCTGCTGGTGACCGCCACCATGCCGGTCAGGCCGATGAGCACGAGCAGCACCGGGTTGGCGCCCACGAACGGGATGACCGCGGCCAGCACCATCAGCCCGGAGCCGACGACGAGCAGCCGTCGGCGCCCGATCCGATCGCCCCACAGCGCGATGACCAGGGTCAGCCCCAGCGTGCCGGCCAGCGCGGCGGAGAGGACCAGGCCGATCACCTCGCCCGGCAGGTCCAGCGCGGCCAGGTAGAGGCCCAGCACCACCGAGTTCAACCCGAAGGCGAAGCCGCGGAACAGCTTGGCGGCCATCAGCCGCCGGCCGTTGGCATCCAGCTGGGGGATGAAGCGTCTCACCCCAGGAGTATCACCGGACGGAGCAGGCTCGGGGCGCCGGCTCGGCGTTACAGGTAGCGCACCTCGTCCGCCTCGGCGCCCTCCACCGCCCGTGCGCAGGTGGGGCAGAACCAGCGCGCCTCCAGCGGCGTGCCGCAGGCGGCGTGGCGCATCGGCTCGGCCTCGGCCGACACGCGCGAGCCCCAGTCGGCCAGCAGCCGCAGGGCGCCGGCCAGCTCCGCGCCCTCGGCGCTGAGCTCGTAGACGAAGCGCGGCGGGCGCTGCGTGTAGGGCGTGGAGCGGATGACCCGCTCCGCCTCCAGCCGGCGCAGGCGGTCGGCCAGGATGTTCGGCGCGATGCCGGGCACCGCCTCGGCGAGCTCCCCGAAGCGGCGGGGACCGCCCAGCAGCGCCTCGACGATGAGGAGGCTCCATCGGTCCCCCACCCGCTCCAGGGCGGCGGCCAGGGGGGACTGCGAGGTGGCCATGCGCGGATCGTACGGCATCGGCCTTGACATCCGGCTCACGAGTAGTAACTTGCGCATTGCAAGTCACACACTACCAGCGCAGGCAAGATGGAGGATGGACCGATGGGTCCGATCGAGGATCTGGGCAAGGCAATCAACGGCATCGCCGAGTCGGCGGGCAAGTCGACGGTCGGCATCGGGAATCGCTGGCGCGGGGGCTCGGGCGTCGTCATCGAGGACGGCAAGGTGCTGACCAACGCGCACAACCTGCATGGCGACGAGGTACGTGTCTTCTTCGCCGACGGCAGCGAGGCGGAGGGCACGGTGCTGGGAGCCGATGGCGACGGCGACCTGGCGGTGCTCGGCGTCAAGAGCAACGGCGCGCCGCCCATCGAGTGGGGCGACGCATCGGCGCTGGCC
>JBOGSY010000094.1:0-7202 GCA_050691915.1 Candidatus Limnocylindria bacterium
TTCTTCGTCGGATCGAGATCGAACTGTTCCAGCAGCCGATCCCGCCGCGCCGGGTCGAGCCCGCCGCGCAGCCGGGAGAGGAGGTCGATCACCTCGCCGCCGGTGAGATCCGGCCACAGGTTCACGTCGCCCGGAACGTAGGCAAGGCGACGGTGCAAGCCGGCCGCATCCCGCCACGGATCGCCATCCAGCAGCCTCGCCTCGCCGGCGTCCTGCCGCAGCAGCCCCAGCAGGATCCTGATGGTCGTCGACTTGCCTGCTCCGTTCGGCCCCAGGAATCCGTGCACCTCCCCGGTCGTCACTTCGAGGCTCAGGCCATCGAGGGCGCGCGTCGACCCGAAGTTCTTGACCAAGTCCGAGATTGTGATTGCCGTGCTCATGTCGATCACGTTACTCCGCACGACTCCGATGCGGCGCGCGTTTGCCAGCTACCGATCACGCATCGGTGAATCGGTCCTGCAGGCGCTCGAGACTGGCGTCGATGTCGCCGCCCGCGGCCCCGGCGATCATCGGCTCCATGAACGAGGTGAACCCCGATCCTCGGATCTCCATCGCGAACCTGAGGTCCGTGGCGTCATCGGTGGCCGGCGACAGGTCGAGCTCGCCGATCGCCTTGACGCCGGACACCTCGCTGTCGATCACGATCCGGCGCGGCGGGTCGTACTCGCTCACGGTCAGCGGCGCCTCGATGCGCTGGCCCATCACCTGGCGCACGACGCGCACGGTGGCGCCCACGGCGATCTCTCCGTCGGAGAGGCGCTCGACGCTGAGCACGCCACTCTGCCAATCGGGCAGGTTGTCGAGGTCCGCGAGGTATGCGAAGACCTCGGCTGGTGGCGCGGGGATGCGGGCGCTCCGCTCGATGCGCTGCATCGGTCAGTGCAGGATCTGTGAAAGGAACTGCTTCGTGCGCTCGTGCTCGGGATGCTCGAAGATCTGGCTGGGCGGTCCGACTTCGACGATGACCCCGTTGTCGAAGAAGACCATGCGGTTGGCGACGTGGTGCGCGAAGCCCATCTCGTGGGTGACGACCAGCATCGTCATGCCCGTTTCGGCCAGCTCGCGCATGACCTCGAGCACCTCGTTGATCATCTCGGGGTCGAGGGCCGAGGTGGGCTCGTCGAAGAGCA
The DNA here is from genome assembly GCA_050691915.1 of Candidatus Limnocylindria bacterium. Classification (GTDB taxonomy): domain Bacteria; phylum Chloroflexota; class Limnocylindria; order QHBO01; family QHBO01; genus JBOGSY01. Next base: position 1,131 of record JBOGSY010000094.1, read on the forward strand.
TGATCTTGGGCTGCATGGCGAGGGCTCGGGCGATCGCGACCCGCTGCTGCTGGCCGCCGGACAGCTGTGCCGGGTACTTCTCGGCCTGCTCGGGGATGCCGACGCGCGTGAGGAGCTGCATGCCGGCGTCCTCCGCCTCGTCGCGCGACTGGCGGCGCACCCTCATCGGTGCCAGGGTGATGTTCTGGAGCACGGTCAGGTGCGGGAACAGGTTGAACGACTGGAACACCATGCCGATCTCGCTGCGGATGGCGGCGATGTTGCGGACGTCGTTGCTCAGCTCGATGCCGTCGACCACGATCTGGCCGCGCTGGTGCTCCTCGAGCCGGTTGATGGTGCGGATGAAGGTCGACTTGCCCGATCCGGAGGCTCCGAAGATGACGACCACCTCGCCGGACTTCACCGTCAGGTCGATCCCGCGCAGGACGTGGAGCTGCCCGAACCACTTGTGCACGTCGCGACACACGATGATGTCCGACGTCGCTCTCGCCGCCCTCTCAGGCACGACCGCCCGCTCGGGCGCCACCGCGCGCTCTTCAGCCACCGCTCACCTCCTTTTTCGAACTGTACAACGCCATCACCGCGTCCCCACGCCCAGTGCGGCCTCCAGCCGGTAGCTCGCCTGCGACATCGCGTAACAGAGGACGAAGAAGATGACCCCCACGAAGGCGAAGACCTCCATGTTGGCGCCCAGCGAATCGGGCTGGGCCAGGATGGACTGACCGATGCCGAGCAGCTCCCCAAGGCCGATGATGGCCACCAGGGTGGTGTCCTTCAGCAGGCTGATGAACAGGCCCACGTTGGCGGGGATCACCGAGCGCAGCGCCTGCGGCAGGACGATGTGGACGTTGGTGCGGAAGGTCGACAGGCCGAGTGCCTTGGCCGCCTCGACCTGGCCGGTGGGGATGGCCTGGAGCCCGCCACGGACGTTCTCGGCCACGTAGGCCGCGGAGAAGAGCGTGATGCCGCCCATGGCGCGCACCACCCGATCGATGCGGATCTCGCCTGGCAGGAAGAACGGCAGCATGACGTCGGCCATGAACAGGATCGTCACCAGCGGCACGGCCCGGATGAGCTCGATGTAGGCCGTGCTGACGATGCGGATGGCCGGCAGCGAGCTGCGGCGTCCGAGCGCCAGCAGCACGCCGAGCGGGAAGGACAGGAGGATCCCCACGACCGCGAGCAGGAGGGTGAGGAGCAGGCCACCCCAGAGGTTGGAGCTGACGTCGGGGATCTGCGCTACGCCGATCCCGCTGATCAGCACGAAGATGACCGGGATGGACGCCAGCCACGCGATGACCAGGGCCCGGCGCGGCACGACCTGCCGGTAGCCGACCGCCATGCCCGCCCAGACCAGCGCCGCGTTGACGACCATGCCGACGGTGATCAGCGGCCCCACGGGTGACACGGCCATGAGCGCCGCCAGCAGGGCCTGGATGGCAGAGATCGATACCGCCAGGAATCGGACGGTGTGCCCGAAGACCCCGGCCGAGACGCCGGCCAGCACCGACAGCAGCAGCAGGCTCGCCCATAGGCGCCAGGCCTGGTCGACCGGGTACTGGCCGATCAGGAACAGCCGCAGGTTGCGGGTCACGACATCCCAGCGAGCCTCGCTCAGCACCCACTGGCCGAGAATGATGGCCAGCCACACCAGCAGTGCGGCCAGGAGCAGCGTCATCAGCGAGCTGACGATGCTCGAGAACAGGTTCTTGCGCAGCCACTCGCCGGGGCCGACGCTGGTGGAGGGTGGGGCGAGGGCGTCGGAGGTCATCGGTCCTTAGCCCTCCTGGACCTGTACGCGCCGGTTGTAGAGGTTCATGAGCACCGACGTCGCCAGGCTGATGGCCAGGTAGGTGCCCATCACCAGGGCGATCACCGAAACCGGTTGGCCGGTCTGGTTGGCCATGGTGGAGCCCACCTTGAACAGGTCCGGGTAGCCCACTGCGATGGCCAGGCTCGAGTTCTTGGTCAGGTTCAGATACTGGCTGGTCAGCGGTGGGACGATGATGCGCAGCGCCTGCGGGAAGACCACCAGGCGAAGCGTGTCGCGGTCGGAGAGGCCCAGCGCCCGAGCCGCTTCCACCTGCCCACGACGGACCGCCTGGATCCCGCCCCGCACGACCTCGGCGATGAACGCGGCGGTGTAGAGGACGAGGCCGGCCAGGATGGCGGTGAAGGCCGTCGACAGGCTGAGGCCGCCGGTGAAGTTGAACCGGCCCGCGACCGGAACGTCGAACACGAAAGGCGCCTCTGGCAGCAGCACCCACGCGGCGACGGCGACGACTGGCACCGCCGCGGCGCCGATGAGGCCGAGGTGGCGGCCGGCGCGTCCGCCACTCCCCCCGCGCTCGAGCCGGGAGCCGATCATCCGCCCGGCCACGGCCAAGACCACGGCTGCGATCACGATCGCAAGCCAGGGTGCGAGCGTCGGAGAACCTTGTGGGGCTGGCACGAACAGCCCGCGCTGGTTGAGGAAGATGGGGCCCGGCAGGGAGATGCTCTCCTCGACCGGCGGCAGCTGAACCAGGACCACGAAGTAGATGACGAACAGCTGGAGCAGGAGCGGGGTGTTGCGGATGATCTCCACGTACCCCGCCGCCACCCGGGACAGCAGCCAGTTCGGTGACAGGCGCGCCACGCCCACGATGACGCCCAGGATGGTGGCCAGCACGATGCCGACGACGCTGACGAACAGCGTGTTGAGGACGCCCACCAGGAAGGCCTGACCGTACGTGTCGTTCGCGTCGTACGGCACCGGGCTCTCGCCGATCTCGAACCCGGCGCGCTGGTCCAGGAATCCGTAGCTGAACGACAGGTTGCGCTCCGCCATGGCCGACACGAGGTTGTTGGCGAGGAAGGCGATGCCGATGCAGACCGCCAGCAGCACCGCGACCTGCACCACCACGCGCAGGACACGAACGTCGCGCCACGGCGGCACCGCGGCGTGATGCTCGCCGGCGGGCGTGCTGGTCACGACAGGGGGTATTCAGCCCCGGGACGGGTTGCGCCGTCCCGGGGCTCACGATCGCTGTTGGCTCTCAGCGATAGGGCGGCGCGTAGAGCAGGCCGCCGTCGGTCCACAGGGAGTTCGGTCCGCGCTCGAGCTCGAACGGCGTGCCCGGCCCCAGGTGACGGTCGTAGATCTCGCCGTAGTTGCCCACGGCCGAGATCACGGTGACCACCCAGTCGGGCTCCAGCCCCAGGCCCTCACCGAGCTCCGGATTGGCGGCGCCCAGCAGACGCTGCACAACCGGGCTGGTCTCGGTGCTCGCGGCCATGTCCTCGACGTTGTCCTGGGTGATGCCCTGCTCCTCCGCCTCGAAGGTGGCGAACACTACCCACTTCACGACGTTGAACCAGGTGACGTCACCCAGCGGGACCACCGGACCGAGAGGCTCCTTGGACATCACCCTCTCCAGGATGACGTGGTCGTCCGGGTTGGAGAGCGCGGTCCGCTGGGCCAGGAGCTGGGAGCGGTCGCTGGTCACCGCGTCGCACTGGCCGTCGTCGTAGGCCTGGTAGGTCTGGGTGTCGTCGCCGAACGGCAGCGGCGTGAAGCTGATGCCCTCCGCCTCGAACACGTCGGCCAGGTTGAGCTCGGTCGTCGTCCCGGTCTGGACGCAGATCGTGGCTCCCTCCAGGTCGGTGAGCTCCTCGATTCCGTCCGCGGTGCGGACCATCATGCCCTGCCCGTCGTAGAAGGTGGTGGGGGCGAACGTGCCCCACGCGGTGTCGCGGCTGACCGTCCAGGTCGTGTTGCGGATGAGGACGTCGATCTCGCCGCTCTGGAGGGCGGTGGACCGCCCATCGGCGCTGACCGCCCGGAACTCGACCGCTTCGGGGTCTCCGAGCACTGCGGCCGCGATGGCGCGGCAGAAGTCGACGTCGAATCCGGTGTTCTCGCCGTTCTCGTCGACGAACCCGAAGCCCGGCAGCCCGTCGTTGACGCCGCAGATCAGCGAGCCGCGGTCCTGGACGGTTGCCAGGCGGCTCTCTCCCGGCACCCCTGCCGATGTCGGCTCGGCCGACTCTTCGGGCTCTTCCTCGGTTGTGGCGGCGGGGGTGGTCGCGCCGGCGTCGGTGCTCTCCTCGGTGGTCGGCGGCGGCGTGTCGCCGCAGGCCGTCACGACGAGTGCGAGGATGACCAGGCTGACAATGGACAGGACCGATCGGGGCATGGACGGAACCCTCCCTCGTTCATGCGATGGTGCCTGCGAACCGGGGTGGTCCGCTCTCCGCCCATGCTACGTGCCCTGCGCAACACCGTGTCGGCGAATCGTCCGCGTTCCGGGGCCGCGTGGCCGTTTCCGGGGCTGCGTGGCCGTTTCCGGGGCCGCGTGGCCGTTTCCGGGGCTGCGTGGCCGTTTCACGGGGTGAAGGTATCGACCAGGTTCGCCTCGATTTCGGACCCTGGATGGCCGATGCCGTCATCGGGTGCAACGCACGGCCATCATCGAGGCCTTTCCTGGGCGTTACCTTCATGGGATGAAATGCCCGAGTGAGGTGGGGGCCGAGGTGGCGCCCGAGGTGGCGCGTGAGGTGGTGGAGATGAGGGGACTCGAACCCCTGACCCCCGCGATGCGAACGCGGTGCTCTCCCAGCTGAGCTACATCCCCACGGATCGGGCCACCGGGCCGGCGGCGAGTATAGCAAAGGGATGAGGGGCTTCCCGAAGTAGAACATCTGTTCTATCATCGGTGGTCCGATGCTGCAGACCGATGCTCCCGTTTCGACGTCCCTGGCCACCGCCCTCGAGAGCCTCCGCGCACGCGGGCTCGGCCTGCGCCGGGGGAGCGAGGCACCACCGCTGGAGCGGGCGCGCGCATCGGTCCCGACCGGTCATCCGGCCCTCGATGCAGCGCTCGGCACCGATGGCTGGCCGCGCGGCGCACTGGCGCTGCTCGATGCGCCGCGGGGGGCGGGGGGAACCACGCTGGCGCTCGGGTCGCTGGCTGCGGCACAGGCGGCCGGCGGCCTGGCGGCCTGGCTCGATCTGGACGGCACCCTCGACCCGGCCGTCGCCGCGCGTCTCGGAGTGAGCCTGGAATGGCTGCTGGTGGCGCGTCCGCGCGATCCCGGCGAGGCGATCGAGCTGGCCGCCTGGCTGGGGCGGTCGGGCCTGATCGATGCGCTCGTGCTCGACCTCGGGGAGCGGGCCATGCCGGATCGACGCGCGCTCGATCGGCTGGGATCGCTGCTCGCCCGGTCGGGATCGACATCGGCGCTGGTGCTGGCGCCGGCGGGCCGCATCGTTGCCGGAGCCGTGGCCGGGGTGCGGGTGGTGCTGCATCGGTCCGCCTGGCTGGCGGTCGGGCGCGACCTCGTCGGCCAGCGGGTCTCCGCGGTCGTCGAGCGGCACCGATGGGCGCTCGCGGGCGGCTCGGCGGAGCTCGACCTGTGGTTCGGGGAGGGACGCCGGATCGATCCGCTCGTGGCAACCATCGCCGAGCCGCGGCCGCTGGAGGAGCGTCCGGCGCTGCGAGTGGTGAGCGCCTGATCGTGTCGGTCCATCGGATGTCGCCCCGCCTCCTGGCCCTCGCCTGGCCCGAGCTGCGCGTTCCCGACGCCGATACGCGGCCCTTCGAGCGCATGCTCGACGTGCTCGACGACCTCTCCCCGCGGGTCGAGGCGGTCGATGTGGGCGTGGCACTCGTCGATATCGCCGGGCTGGAGCCGATGTTCGGCCCGGAACGGAGGGTCGCGGCACGGGCCGTGATGCTGGCGCGCTCGGTCGCTCCGCTGGCCATCCGCTGCGGGATCGGCGACAACCGATGGCTGGCGACGCTCGCTGCCAGGCTGGCGCGCTTCGAGCGTCCCGGTGCGCCGGCCGCGCTCCGCACCCTCGAGCGTGACGAGCTGCGCGACCTGCCGCTCACCCTGCTGCCGGCCGATGCGGCGATGCGCCAGCGCTTCACGCTCTTCGGCCTGACGCGGATGGCGCAGCTGGCCGAGCTGCCGCGCTCGGCGGTCGGCGCCCAGTTCGGGGCGGCGGGGGATCGGCTCCAGGCGCTGGCTCGCGGCCACGACCCGCGGCCGATCGTGCCGCGCCGGCGCCCCGAACACGTGGAGGCG
>JBOGSY010000095.1:0-7160 GCA_050691915.1 Candidatus Limnocylindria bacterium
GACGTGCCGGATCTGCCCCAGCCAGTAAGCCGGGAACTCGGCCAGGTGCGCCCAGACCTGGCCGGCCTCCCAGCGCTCCTCGGTCCGCGGGTCGGGGTCGGTCAGGCCCGCGGGCACCGGCCGGGCCGCGTGCTCCGCCAGCCTGCGCTCGGCCCGTGCCAGGCGGTCCAGGTAGCTCTCCATGCTGGCCGCCACCGGCGCGCTCATCGGTCCGCCGGCCGGTCGACGATGGGCGTCGTGAGCTCACCAAGCCGTTCGATCGCCAGCGTCACGTGGTCGCCGGGCTCCAGCCAGCGCCCCAGCGTCTGGTCCTTGACCTCGAGCAGGCACCCGGTTCCCACCGTCCCGCTCCCGAGCAGGTCCCCCGGTCGCAGCCGGGCGTCCGCCGAGGCGCGGGCCACCATCGCGCCGAACCCGAACTGTGCGCTCGACCATCTCCCCCGGCTGAGCTCTTGGCCATTCACGGTGGCGGTCATCTCCAGGTCGAACCCCTTCCCGCTCGCCGCCCGGACGTCGGCGAGCTCATCGGGCGTCACCAGCCAGGGACCGATGGACGCCGCGAAGTCCTTCCCCTTGGCCGGCCCCAGCCGTACTGTCGTCTCCTCGCGCTGCAGGTCGCGCGCGCTCCAGTCGTTGAAGATCATGTACCCGCCGATGGCCTCCTCGCCGCGCTCCGGCGGCAGGTCATGCACCGGCGTGTCGATGAGGGCCGCCACCTCCAGCTCGTAGTCCAACTCCTCCGACGCCGCCGGGCGCCAGACCGCTTCGCCGGGACCCCGGATCTCGCTCACGTTGCCGAAGTAGAAGATCGCCAGCCGGTACCAGGCCTCGGGCACCGTGCCACCGCGCCGCTCCCACATGGTCCGCACGTGCTGCTCGAAGGCATAGAAGTCGCGCAGGCTGGCCGGCCGCAGGATCGGCGGGCCGAAGGCCAAGTCGCCGGCGTCCAGGATCGCCCCTTCGTCCTCTGCCGCGGGGTGGTGGCCCTCCACCAGCTCGCCGAGGACCTCTACCCGCAGCCCGCGCGCCAGGTGGTCGTCCAGGGTGGAGATCGGCAGTCGGAAGAGGCCCGCGTTGTGCGCGCGGGCGGGATCCTCGGCCACCAGGCTGCGGCGGGCGGCCTCCAGGTCCAGCCAGCGCCCCGGTCGCTCGGATGGGTCATCCAGGGCGGCAGCCAGGCGCCACTGAGTTCCGGCGGGGGCACCGCGCTCCCGGACGTGGGCCAGCTTCATGGCCCCCGAGTCTACCCACCCGCAAACCGCGACGCTGCGGGCAATGTTTCGCTCTCGCAGCCGGACCGCGGAGGTGTTCGGGTGATCCGAACACTTGGACGCCCGGCGGCCCAGCGGGTGCCGACCTGCGGGCAGCCGTCCGGGAGGCTATGGCGGCTAGAGGTTGCCGCGCCGCTCCTGCTCGCGCTCGATCGCCTCGAACAGGGCCTTGAAGTTGCCCACCCCGAAACCGCGGGAACCGTGGCGCTCGATGATCTCGAAGAAGAAGGTGGGCCGATCCTGGACCGGCCTGGTGAAGATCTGGAGGAGGTAGCCCTCCTCGTCGCGATCGGCCTCGATGCCGAGCTCCTCGAGCACATCGATCGGCACGCCCACATCGCCGACTCGCGCGGGCAGCGATTCGTAGTAGGCGTGCGGCAGCCCGAGGAACTCGACGCCGCGCTCCCGCAGCGCCCGGACCGTGCCAACGATGTTCTCGGTCCGCAGCGCGATGTGCTGCGTGCCGGCCTCCAGGTAATAGTCCAGGAACTCCTGGATCTGGCTCTTCTTCTTGCCCTCGGCCGGTTCGTTGATCGGAAACTTGACGCGCCCGTTGCCGTTGGTCATGACCTTCGACATCAGGGCCGAGTAGTCGGTGTGGATCACCTTGTCGTCGTAGTGGATCAGCTGGCTGAAGCCCAGCACGTCGCGGTAGAAGTCGACGTATCGATTCATGTCTCCCAGCGCCACGTTCCCGACGCAGTGATCCACCTCCAGCAGCTGCTGCCCGGTGGCCGCCGGCGCGGGGTTTCGGATGCGGTGGTACCCGGGCGCGAACGCGCCGTGGTAATCACTGCGGTCGACGAACGAGTGCAGCACCTCGCCGTAGGTGTGAATGGCGCTGCGGCGCAGGACGCCCTTCTGGCCCTCGAGGCTGATCGGTTCCTGGGCGGAGCGCGCGCCCCGCGTCGTGGTCTCGCGCCAGGCCGATTCCACGTCGTCGACGGCGAAGGCGATGTCGTGCACGCCGTCGCCATGGCGATGGACGTGGCGAGCGACCTCACCGTCCGGTGAGAGCGGCGCCGTGAAGACGAAGCGGATGTCGTTCTGGACCAAGACGTAGCTGGCCCGATCCCTGACGCCCGTCTCCAGCCCCGCGTACGCGACCGGGGTGAAGCCCCACAGGGCACGATAGTAGGCGGCCGCCTGCTTGGCATTGCCGACCCAGAACTCGATGTGGTCGATTCCATTGAGCGGCAGGAAGTCCTGCGCCTCGGCCTGCGCGTTGGGGTTGATCACTGCGCCGGCCTGGTTGGCAGCGCCGCGGGCCGCGGAATCGGTGGCGGTATCGGTCATGGCAGCCCGATTCTAGCCCGCGGGGACGGTACCCGCGGTCGTGGCGGCCAGGGTCAGTTCGATCATCCGGTCGACCGCGGCGGCCAGCTCCCCGGGCTCGAGGTAGCTCTCCTCGGAGGTCACCTCTTCCGAGAGCACGTCCGAGACCGTCAGCATGCACGCCGCCTGCGCCCCCGAACGGGACGCCAGGTAGAAGAGCGCCGAGGCCTCCATCTCGAAGGCCAGCACCCCGCGTGACCGCCAGCGGGCGGCGTAATCGGGGTCGGGGTTGTAGAACACATCGACCGATGCCACCGGGCCCATATGGACCGTCATCCCGGCCTCTTGGGCGGCATGATGCAGCGCATGGGTCAACGCGAAATCGGCCGTCGGCGCGTAGGCCTCGCCGTGGAGGTACGTGCGGGTGGCGCCATCGGTCGGACAGGCTGACAGGGCGATCACCAGGTCGCCGGTTCGAACGCCCGGCCCGATCCCGCCGCAGGTTCCCACCCTGACCAGCTGCCGCACACCGAGCCGCAGCAACTCCTCGACCACGATCGAAAGGCTCGGGGTGCCCATCCCCGTGGTCTGAACGCTCACCGGTCGTCCGCGGTAGCTTCCAGTCCAGCCGAGCATCCCGCGGTTGGCATTCACCTCGCGCGAGCCGGCAAGCCCGCCGTCGAACCGCTCGGCGATGCGGCGCGCCCGGTTCGGGTCGCCAGGTAGCAGCACCAGGGGTGCGTAGTCGCCGGGCTCGGCATGCAGGTGGATCTGCGGCATCGGTGCGTAGCCTACGCAGCCGCGCGTCAGCGTGCCAGGCCATGGCGTCACGGGGGCTGGGACTCGATGGCGGCGATGGCCGCGGCGGCGCGCCGCGCCCGCGTGGGACGACCGCCCTCGATGGCATCCACCAGGGCATCGTGCAGCGCATCCAGCCGATCATCCTCCGCGAACCGCCGCGCCTGCGCCACCGCCTCCTTCCTCAACAGCCGGCTGGCCATGCGCTGCGCCCCCGCCGCGAGTCCGTTGCCCGCCAATCGCGTAATCGCGCTATGCAGCTCCTGGTCCGCGTCGGTAAATGCCTCGGCGTTGCCGGACCTGCGCGCCCGCCACCGCTCCCGGTAGGCGAGGCGCAGGTCGGCCATGTGCCGCGGCCGTGCACGCCTGGCGGCCGTCTCCGCCAGCACCGGATCGAGCGCCCGACGCAGCTCGTTGACCTCACGACGGTCCGCCCTCCGACGAACAGCCCGCAGGCCGCGAGGCGCGCCGTGCCGTCTGGTCACGAACGTCCCGATCCCGTGGCGTACCTCCACGAGCCCCTCCGCCCGAAGCTGCGCGACCGCCTCACGCACCACACCTAGGCCAACTCCGAGTTGCCGAGCGAGCTCGCGCATCGGCTCCAGCCGCTGGCCGGCGGAGATGTCGCCATCTCGCAGGCGTCGCCGAATGGCATCTGCCGCGCGGTCGGCCATGGTCCCATGTCGGAGCGGGCCGAGGGAGAGCGGTTGGCGCCACCAGGTTGGCGTCCTCGACCCGCGAGCCAGGCGGCCCAGCTTGAGACCTGCCACCGGGAGCATCCTCCAGTGTTCGGATGATCCGAACACTCGCACACGACCTGTTACTGGCGGGTTAGGCGCGGGTTACTGCGCGCGCCGGGGGGATCCGCAGGGGCGCACAGGCTAGGATCGAGGCAATGACTGGACGGTGGCAGGCGGAGTTGGAGTTCGCCGTGGAGCTGGCGCGCCGCGCAGGGGAGATTCTGCGGGCGAGCTACGAGCGCGTCGAGCGGATCGATCGGAAGAGCAAGCGGGACGTGGTGACCGAAGTGGACTACGCGTCGGAGCGGCTGGTGCTGGAGGCCATTCGCACCCGCTTTCCCGGGGACGCCATCCTGGCGGAGGAATCGGGACACCATGAGCGGTATGGACCGGCTCAGGGTGACCGGACCTGGGTCATCGATCCCCTCGACGGGACGGTCAACTACGCCAACGGGATCCCCTACTTCTGTGTGAGCGTGGCGATGGTGGATGGTGGCGCGCCAGTGGTGGGAGCTGTCTACGACCCGCTTCGTGACGATCTGTATGCCGCGGCCGGCGACGGGGTGGCACGGCTCAACGGGACCGAAATCCACGTGTCCGACAAGGAGGATGTGGGCGACTTCGTCATGAGCCTGGCGCTGATTGGCCGCGGGGGAATCGGTCGCGAGCGGAAAGTCGGGCGGCAGATCAGGATCCCGAGGCGGATGGGAAGCGCGGCCCTCTCGCTCGCGTATGTCGCCAATGGGCGTTTCGACGCCTTTGTGCAGAACGGCGGCCTGTCGCTGTGGGATGTCGCGGCGGCGGGCCTGATCGCCGAGCGCGCCGGCGCGACGGTCAGCGACCTCCACGGCGGGCCGTGGTGGGACGCGAGCCGCAGGAGCGGCACGGTGAGCATCGTGGCGGCCCCGCCGCCGCATCACGGAACGCTGCTCGACTTACTGGCGAGCATCGGGACCGCGGTCCGCACCCGCCGCTAGGGCCGCCCGGCCTCAGGCGGGGACTCGCCAGCGGCACGCAGGACCGTGGCGAACATGGCCAGCGCGCGGGCCGTGGCACCCCAGATCAGGTGGCCCTCATGGCGATAGCCTCCGGCGCGCACGACCCAGCCGGGGCCCTGGATCAGCTCGTCGCTGATCCCTTCGTCGGCGAGGAGGCTTCGGACTGGCAGCTCGACGATGGCGGCGACCTCGGCGGCATGGGGCACGAGCTCCGGCCGGCTGGCGGTCACGCCCACGTAGGGCCGCAGGTCGAAGTTGCTGACCGGGATCCAGACGTCGTCGAGCGCGCCGAGCACGCGAACGGCCGCCGGTGGGACGCCGACCTCCTCCCATGCCTCGCGCAGGGCGGCCGCCTCGCGGGAGGCATCGCTGGGATCGACTGCGCCGCCGGGCAGCGACACCTCGCCGCCATGGGAACGAAGGTCCGCGGTGCGAACGGTCAGCGGGAGGCGCAGCTCGCCGTCTGCGCCTGGGTAGAGGAGCAGCAGGGTGGAGGCCAGGCGCGGCGGCGGGAAGGTGGACCGGTCGTAGCGGGTCAGGGCGGGCTCAACGGGTCCAGCGGGTTCGCCCTCCAAACGTGGCATGAGGCGGGGGTCGACCGGGATCGGCCGGGGAATCGTGGCCAGGGCAAGGGCGAGCGCTTCCGCCCATCGGTCGCCTGCGCGTAAGATGCGTTCCATGACGTCAGCCGCCGCCCTCGATCGCGATGCCCGGGTGCGCGCCGCGCTCTACCGCGCGCGGCTGCTGGTGAATCGCACCCCGCACTTCACCACGCGGACTCGTCGCGAGGCAAATCGGGGCCTGGACCTGCTGGAGAGCCAGCTGGGGCGCAACCAGGTCAGCATCGCCGAGGCGGCGCGCGGGATGGAGCTGCTGAACCGGGCACACAGCTCGCTGGCATTCGGCCTGCTGCGCGATCCGGCGTTCACCGACCGCTTCGGGCCGGCGCTGCGGCATCTTGGATTGCGCGGGATCGAGCAGCGGCTGAATGAGGTGCCGGGCTCGGTCATGGCGATGCCGATCTCCGGTCCCACCGGCGAGCGTCGCCACCGCGACGACCTGCCGGCGGAGGAGCGCCTGGACGCGGAGGGAAACCTCCTGCCGCCGCCCCCCGGCTTCTACGAGGGCTACTGACCGCCGTCACCACCCCGCCGCGCCAGGGCCGCCACCAGGAGGTCCAGGGTCGGGGTGCCGACCAGGCCCAGCCGCTCTCCCAGCACGGCGGCCAGCGGCGGCTCCAGGAAGGTGGAGCGCAGGGCTTCCCAGGCATCGGCTGCGAAGACCGATGCCGGAGTGCCGTCGAGCACCACGCGCCCGCTGCGCAGGACCACCACCCGCTCGAAGGTCTCCGCCACGAAGTCCATGTCGTGGCTGATGGCGATCACCGTCCGGCCCTGGGCGATCGCCCGCGCGATCACCCGCCGCACCACGTCCGTGCCGCGCAGGTCCTGCCCGGTGGTCGGCTCGTCCAGGACCAGGATGGGGCTGCGCATGGCCAGGACCGATGCCAGGGCCAGCAGCTTGCGCCGCGACGGGCCGAGGTCGTAGGGGTTGGTCCGCGCCTCGGCGGCCAGCCCGACCGCCTCGAGCGCCTCGTCGACCGCGGCCCGCAGCGCGGTGCCGGAGAGGCCGATGTTGCGCGGGCCGAACTCGACCTCGCCGCGCACCCTGCCGGCGAAGATCTGGCGATCGGGGTCCTGGAAGACGAGGCCGACGCTGCGTGCCAGGCGGGCGACCGAGACGCCGGTGGTCGGCTCGCCGTCGAGCAGCACGCGGCCGGTGTCGGGCCGCAGCAGCCCGTTGAGGTGGCGGACCAGGGTCGTCTTGCCACTCCCGTTTTGGCCCACCAGGGCCAGCGACTGGCCCGGCGGGATGGCGAGGCTGACGCGATCCAGGGCCAGCACGTCGCCGCGCGGGTAGCGGAAGCTCACCTCCTCCAGGCGGAGGGACGGCACCCGGACCGATGCCGGCGCCGGTGCGGGCGCGCTCACCGGGCCGATGCCCCGCCGGCAGCCTCGAGCCGCGCCAGCAGGCCGGCGGGCAGCCCCGCCGCGTGGGCGGCGCGCGCGATCCTGACG
>JBOGSY010000096.1:0-7154 GCA_050691915.1 Candidatus Limnocylindria bacterium
GGCGGGGGCGGCGGCGCATCGGCCCGCAGCCGGCGTTCCGCGCTGGCCGCCCGGCGCGCCTCCAGGGCTGCCAGCTCGCGCTGCTCCTCGCGGCCCTGGAGCCAGGCGGCGAGCAGGTCGCCGACCGTCATGTTGAAGTAGAGCAGCAGCCCCACCACGAAGAGCAGGCCGAACAGCACCCACGCCCCGGCGTCCCCGATGGCGCCCACCAGCAGCCGGCTGACCGCGAAGCCGATGGCCCCGCCCCCGTCCCCCTGGCCGACCAGCTCGCCCGCTCCGCCGGCGATGAGGTGGAACATGCCCAGCAGGGTGACCGCCACCAGCGCGGCGCCGGTGGCTGCCATCCAGCGCTCCGAGGGCATCGACTTCATCCACAGCATCAGGGCGAACCCGGCCAGCAGCGGCGCGGCAAAGGCGATCCCCCATCCCAGCAGCCAGGTCAGCAGGTCGTGCCACGGCTGCACGATCAGCCCGGCCTGCGGCGCGAACAGCGCGATCACGCTGACGACGGCCATGATGACCAGCAGCAGCGCCAGCAGCTCCCGCACCACGCGCCCGCTGACCGTGAAGGTGGTGGTCGCCCGTCGCCGCCGCGTGCTGCGGCGTCGCGTGGCGGTCGAGCGCCGTCGAGCCACGCCCGGCTAGACCTCCATCACGATCGGAAGGATCATCGGGCGCCGCTTGGTGCGCTCGAAGAAAAAGCGCGACAGGGTGTCGCGGATCTTGGTCTTGAGATAGCCCGGCTCGGCGGCGTGGTCCTCGTCACCGGGCGGCTGGCGCAGGGCGCCGGCCAGGTGATCGCGCGCGGCGGCCATGATCGGGTCGTCCGGATCGGACAGGAAGCCACGGCCCAGCAGGTCCGGCCCGGAGACCGCCCGCCCGGTGGCCCGGTCGACCGTCAGGGCCACCATCACCACCCCGTCCGAGGCGAGCATCCGGCGGTCGCGCAGGACGACGCCGCCGATCCCGTCGATGGTTGCGATCCCGTCCACCAGCACGTCGCCGGCGGCAACCTCGCCCGCCATCCGCGCCCGCTGCCCGTCGAACTCCACGACCTGCCCGTTCTCGAGCACGAAGATGCTGTCCACCGCCACGCCGGCGCCCTCGGCCAGCAGCGCGTGCTGGACCAGCATCCGGTACTCGCCGTGGATCGGGATGAAGTGGCGGGGCTTGACGAGGCCGAGCATCAGCTTCAGCTCCTCGCGCGAGCCGTGGCCGGAGACGTGGCAGTGCTTGAGCGGCTCGTAGTGGACCATCGCCCCCTCCTTGAAGAGGTTGTCGATGGTCTTGGCCACCGCCTCCTCGTTGCCGGGGATGGGCGAGGCCGAGACGATGACCGTGTCGCCCGGCTCGATGGTGATGTTGCGGTGGTCGCGGTTGCTCATCCGGGTCAGCCCGGACATCGGCTCGCCCTGGGAGCCGGTGGTCATCACCACCAGCTCCTCGCTGCGCAGCCGTTGGAGGGAGTCCTTGCGTACCAGCGTCCCGTCGCGCGGGTTCAGGAAGCCGAGCTCGACCGCGATGGTGGTGTTCTGCTCCATCGAGCGGCCCAGGGCCACCATCTTGCGGCCGTGGGCCCAGGCCGCGTCGAGCACCTGCTGGACGCGGCCGATGTTCGACGCGAAGGTGGCCACGATCACCCGTCCCGCCGCCTCGCCGATGAGCTGGTGCAGCGACTCCCCCACCGTGGCCTCCGACAGGGTGTAGCCCTCCTTCTCGGCCCGGGTCGAGTCCGAGAGCAGGAAGTCCACGCCGCGGTTGCCGATCTCGGCGATCAGCCCCAGGTCGGCCCGCACGCCGTCCGGCGGGGTGTGGTCGAACTTGAAGTCGCCGGTGTGGACCACCGTCCCCGCCGGCGTGCGGATGGCGAAGCCCATCCCGTCCGGGATCGAGTGGTTCACCCGGAAGGGCAGGATGGTGAAGGCGCCGATGCGGGTCTCGACCCCCGGCTCGATGAGCTCCAGCGGCGTGGCATCCAGCAGCTTGTGCTCCTTGAGCTTGCCGGTCACCAGGCCGCGGGTCAGCCGGCCGGCGTAGATGGGGGTGCCGGGGATCCGGGGCAGGACGTAGGGAAGGGCGCCGGTGTGGTCCTCGTGGCCATGGGTCAGCACGATGGCCCGCACCCGGTCGCGGTTCTGCTCCAGGTAGGTCACGTCCGGGATGACCAGGTCGATGCCGAGCATCTCCGGCTCCGGGAAGGCCAGCCCGCAGTCGACGACCAGGATCTCCCCGGCCGCCTCGATGACGGTGATGTTCTTGCCGACCTCGCCCACCCCGCCGAGCGGGATGATGCGCAGGGTGTCTGTCATGTCGCTCCTAGAAGAGGGTCAGCTGCTCGGTGTCGTCGACCTGGCCGGCGGCTGACGATTGTGGGGCTGCTTGCGGCTCGCGCGTGGCTTCGAGGACCGATCCCGCCCGCTCTGCCTCCAGGGCATCGCGGGCGGCGAGCAGCGCCGCCGGCAGGCCACGAACGTCGGTGAACAGCGTCTCCCGCAGCGAGGCCTGGTGCAGCGCCGCAGCAGGATGGTACATCGGGAACACGAACCGGCCGCCGGATCGGCGCAGCTGGCCGTGCACGGCCGAGATCCGGGAGCCCGGCAGGTAGCGGCCGAGCGAGTGCCGGCCCAGGGTGACGATCACAGCCGGGTCGAGCGCGGCCTCCTGGCGATCCAGGTAGGCGCCGCAGGCGGCGATCTCCTCCGGCTCCGGGTCGCGGTTGCCCGGCGGCCGGCATTTCACCACGTTGGCGATGAAGACGTCCTCGCGCCGCCATCCGATGGAGGCCAGCAGCTCGTTGAGCAGCTGGCCGGCCGGGCCCACGAACGGGCGGCCGGTGGAATCCTCGCGCGCTCCCGGGCCTTCCCCCACCAGCAGCACGTCGGAGAGCGGGTTGCCCTCCCCCGGCACGGCCTGGATCCGGCCGCGATGCAGCGGGCAGCGGGTGCAACCGCGGACCTCGGTGGCGACCGCGGCCAGCAGCGCCTCCGTGCCCATCAGGCTGCCCGGCCCTCCCTCGTGGATCTTCGGTTGGGAGACGCGCCGTCGCGCTTCCGGCGCGGCGGCGCCATCGGTCTAGGACCGCTCGGCCGTCCCCGCCTTGGCCATGTGCCGCTCCATGGCGGCCCGGCGGCTCAGGTTGACGCGTCCCATGCGGTCGATCTCCGTCACGATCACCATCAGCTCGTCGCCGATGCTGACCACGTCCTCGACGCGCGGAACTCGGTAGTCGGCCAGCTGGCTGATGTGGACCAGCCCCTCCTTGCCGGGCAGGATCTCGACGAAGGCCCCGAAGTTCATGATCCGGGTCACCTTGCCCAGGTACTCCTTGCCGACCTCGACGTCCTTGGTCAGCCCCTCGATCCAGTTGATCGCGCGCTGGGCCGCCTCGCCGTCGGTGGCGGCGATCTGGATGGTGCCGTCGTCCTCGACGTTGATCTGGGTGCCGGTCTCGGCGGTGATCTGGCGGATCACCTTGCCGCCGGCGCCGATCACGTCGCGGATCTTGTCGACCGGGATCTTGATGGTCGTGATCCGCGGCGCGTACGGGGAGAGCTCGCTACGGCTGGCGCTGATGACCGCCGTCATCTTGTCCAGGATGATCATCCGTGCCTGGCGGGCCTGCTCCAGCGCGTCGCGCAGCGTCTCGCTGGTGATGCCGGCCACCTTGATGTCCATCTGCAGGGCGGTCACGCCCTCGGCCGTGCCGGCGACCTTGAAGTCCATGTCGCCGTACGCGTCCTCCTTGCCGGTGATGTCGGTCAGGACCGCGTAGCGACCCGTCGCCGGATCGCTGATCAGGCCCATGGCCGCGCCGGCCACCGGCGCCTTGATCGGCACGCCGGCATCCATCAGGGCCAGGGTGCTGCCGCAGGTGCTGGCCATGGAGGTGGAGCCGTTGGAGCTGACCACCTCGGAAACCACCCGGATGGCGTACGGGAACTCCTCCACGCTGGGGAGCACCGGGACCAGCGCCCGCTCGGCGAGAGCCCCGTGGCCGATCTCGCGTCGGCCGGGGCCGCGCATGGGGCGCGCCTCGCCGACCGAGTAGGGCGGGAAGTTGTAATGGTGCAGGTAGCGCTTCTCCGTCTCCGGGGAGATGGTGTCCAGCCGCTGCACGTCGCTCGACGGGCCCAGGGTGGCGATGGAGAGCGCCTGGGTCTGGCCGCGGGTGAAGATGCCCGAGCCGTGGGTGCGGGGCAGGACCCCGACCTCGACGCTGATGGGCCGGATGGTGGTCGTGTCGCGACCGTCGATCCGGAGGTTCTCGCTCAGCACCAGCTCCCGGACGGTGGCCTTAGTCAGCACGTCCATCAGGGCCGATCCGATGCCGTGCCGGCGCCGGATGTCCTCCAGCCGATCCCCCTGCTCCGCCCGGTTGTAGCTCTCGCGCGAGCGCCGGATCTCCGCGGCGATATCGCCCCGGATGGCGTCCAGCCGCTCGGACAGCCCGTCGGTCAGGTTGATGAAGAGCTCGGCGGTGGCCTCCGCGTCGGGCATGGCCCGGTGGGCGGCGGCATGATCGCGCCCGAAGACGAAGCGCATCAGGTCGGCCAGCTTGTAGCTGCCGGCATCGGGGTAGATCTGGTAAGCCAGCTCCAGCGTGTCGTACACGGCGCTCGGCTGCCAGGAGACGTCGTTCGGCAGGTGGCGCAGCACGAACGGCAGGTCGAAGGCGACGTTGTGGGCCACCACCGGTGCGGGGCCGACCCACTCGGCGAAGCGGGCCAGCACCTCGGCGGCGGTCGGCGCGCTGGCCACGTCATCGTCCGACAGGCCGTGGACCTGGTGGCCCACGATCGAGCGGCCCGGGTTGACCAGCGACTCGAAGCGATCGACGACCTGGCCCTTCGCCACCTTGAGGGCGGCGATGTCCACGATGTAGCCGTTCTCCGGCTTCATGGCGGTCGTCTCCAGGTCGAACACGACGAATTCGCCGGTGCCGTCGGCCAGGGCCCTGCCCAGCTTCACGACCGAGTCGGCCTTGGGTCCCAGGAACGGCAGCTTCTTGGGCTTGCCGGCGGTGGCGACCAGCTTGTCCTGCAGGTCGATGCTCTTCTGGAGCTCCGCCTGGCCGTAGGCGATGGCATCGGCCATCACCGACTCGGGCAGCACCTTGGCGCCGGCCTCGACCATCATCACCGCGTCACGGGTGCCGGCCACCACCAGGTCCAGGTCGCTGTCGTCCAGCTGGCTGGTGGTCGGGTTGGTGATGAACGCACCGTTGATGCGGCCGACACGAACCGCGCCGACCGGGCCCAGGAACGGGATGCTGCTGACCGAGAGCGCCGCCGAGGCGCCGTTGACGGCCAGGATGTCCGGGTCGTTCTCCTGGTCCGCGCTGAGCACGGTCAGGACGACCTGGACCTCCTGCTTGTAGCCCTTGGGGAAGAGCGGCCGGATCGGCCGGTCGGTGAGGCGCATGGCCAGGATGGCCGCCTCCGACGGGCGCGACTCGCGCTTGATGAAGCCGCCGGGGATCTTGCCGGCGGCGTACATCCGCTCTTCGTAGTCCACCGTCATGGGGAAGAAGTCGATCCCCTCGCGCGGCTCCGCGGAGACGGCGGTCGCCAGCAGGACCGTGTCGCCGTACCGGACCAGCACCGCTCCATCGGCCTGCTCGGCGAGCTTGCCGGCCTCGAGCGAGAAGGATTGATTGCCGATCTCGGCCTCTACGTTGATTGCCACTGATTCCTCCAGGTTGTTCATGGTCGTTGGGCGTCCGGCGCTCGGCCCGCACCGGGTCCCTCGCCGTGGCGAAGGGGGCGGGCGGCCTCGCGGACGAAGCTGTTCATGGGTTCGCGCTCGATGGGCGCAGGGTTGGGACGGACCGATTCCATGGCCGGATACGATGCGACCCAGGTCCCGTGAGGGTTCCTGGGCCGGGGCAGGGATCGGCTAGCGGCGCAGTCCCAGACGACCGATCACCGCCCGATAGCGATCCACGTCGTTGCGGACGAGGTATGCGAGCAGCCTCCGCCGTTGTCCGACCAGCTTGAGCAGGCCGCGGCGGGAGTGGTTGTCGTTCTGGTAGGTGCGCAGGTGCTCCGTCAGCGACTTGATCCGCTCGGTGAGCAGCGCGATCTGCACCTCGGGAGATCCGGTGTCCCCCTCGTGCGTGGCGTAGTCGTCAACGATCGCGCTCTTCGCGTCTTTGGCGAGCGGCACAGATTCCTCCACTTTCTTTTCCGTAACGCTCGAATGGTACCAGACCGGGCTCCCCCACGCCACGTGCCGGTCAGCTCCGGCCGATGCTGCGCACCTTCAAAAACGCGCGCCCGGCCGCCTCGTCGCGCCGCATCTGGGCCACCAGCGCCTCCACGGTCTCGAAGCGGCGTTCCTCGCGAAGGCGGGCCAGCAGGTCGAGCTCCAGGTGGGCGCCGTACAGGTCGCCGTCGAAGTCCAGCAGGTGGACCTCGACCAGCACGCCGCCGTGCGGGTGAAAGGTCGGTCGCACGCCCACGCTGACGAGGCCCGGATGCTCCGGGCCAACGCCACGATCGGGCACCGCCACCTCGCCGACGTAGATTCCCAGGGCCGGCATGGCCGGGGCGTAGTCGAAGGCCAAGTTCGCCGTCGGGAAGCCCAGCCGGCGGCCGCGGTGGTCGCCGTCCACCACGGTCCCCTCGAGCCGCGGCGGGTATCCCAGGGCCAGGGCGTCCGCCACCTCGCCGGCGGCAACCAGGCCGCGGATCCGGGTGGACGAGATGGGCGCTCCGTCCGCCGTCACCGGATCGACCGTGATCACCTCGAAGCCGCGCTCAGCGCCGTAGACCCGCATCCGCTCCACGGTCCCGCCGCGGCCGCGGCCGAAGGCGCTCTCCGGCGACATGACCAGCGCCCGCAGGTCGAGCGCCGGCGAGAGGGCCGCCAGGAACTCCTCGGCGGCCAGCGAGCGCAGGGCATCGTCGAAGCGGACCAGCAGCGCCTGATCCAGGCCCTGGTCGGCGGTGATCCGGCGCAGGACGGTGGCGGGCGGCGCGAGCCGCGGGACGGTGGCGCCCGGACGCAGCACCTCCTCCGGGTGGGGGTCGAACACCAGCGCCACGCTGCGCACCCCCAGCCGCTCGGCGCCGGCCCGCGTGGCCGCCAGCAGCGCCGCGTGGCCGAGGTGCACCCCGTCGAAGACGCCCATGGTGACGGCCGCCGGCCCGACC
>JBOGSY010000097.1:0-7121 GCA_050691915.1 Candidatus Limnocylindria bacterium
CCCGTTGGTGCCGGACTCCGCCCGGTCGGGTGCGATCGCCACCCCGGCGGCCGGGATCGCGTCGACCAGGGCCCGAACGTCGTCCACGGCCAGGTTGGGGAGGTCCCCGTGCAGGACGGCCAGCGCGCCGATGCCATCCGCCAGCGCCTCGTCGCGGGCCTGGGCCAGCCCCTCGTTGAGGCCCATGCCGCGCTGGACGGCCAGCCGGGCGCCGGCGCCGCTCACGATGGCCTCCAGCCCGGCCGAGGGCGTGATCACGACCACGTCCGGGTGCGCCTGGCGGGCGACCTCCAGGACGCGGGTCAGCAGGCGCGCGGCGAGCTCGGCGCGCTCGGCCGGGTCCAGGACGGGAGCCAGCCGCGTCTTGGCCGCCTCCAGGCCGCGATGCGGGACGATCAGCCGGACAGCGCTGCTCACCCGCGGAGCATAGCCTCCGCCGCGGCTCACGACCGCTCCGCGCCCAGGGCGACGATCTCCGTGGCCAGCGCGGCGCGGTCCGCGTCCGTTCGCATGACCGTGGGCAGCACGCTGACCGCCATGTCCAGCAGGGCGATGGAGGGGCCCAGCTCGGCGTCCGCCTCATCGATCACGAAGCGGTCGACGATACCCGCATACAGGCGGGCCACTCCCCGAGCGCTGACCTCGTGGCCCAGCGAGGCGAGCATCCTGTCCGCGGGACCGCGCAGCGCCTGGCCCGCCACGATCCCGCTCACCCCGACCCTGGCTCCCGGCGCGTCGAGCACGGCCTGGCGCATGCCCGGGATGGCCAGGATGGGACCGATGCTGACCAGCGGGTTGGACGGACCGATCACGACCAGGTCGGCCGTCCCCAGCGCGTCCAGCGCCGCCGGGCTCGGCTGTGCGGCCTCGATGCCGTCGAGGCGCAGCCCGCGCACCTCGTCGGACTGCCCGCGGCGCACGAAGTAGGTCTGGAAGTCGAGCTCGCCGGCATCGGTCTGCACCATGGTCCGCACCCGCTGGTCCGTGGCCGGGACCAGGTGGCTGGGCACTCCCAGGGCGGCGGCCATGGCGGCCGTGGCTTCGGTCAGGGAGCTGCCGGCGCGCAGCAGCTGGTTGCGGCGCACGTGGGTGGCCAGGTCCGCGTCACCGATCCGGAACCAGGCCTCCTCGCCGTAGCGCTCCAGCATGCCGAGCGCGGTGGCGGTGTCGCCGCGCACGCCCCACCCCTGCTCCGCGTCGGCCAGGCCGGCCAGGGTGTACAGGATGGTGTCGATGTCGGGGCAGACCAGCAGGCCGAAGCGCTCGGTGTCGTCCGCCACGTTGGCGATCACGGTCAGCTCGCCGGCGGCCAGGACCTGCTGCAGGCCGTGGGCCAGCTTCGCCCCTCCCGTGCCGCCGGCCAGCAGGACGACCCGCATTCGCGCAGCGTACTCGCGGTGCCGGCACAGCACACACCCCGGCCGCAGTCCCGCCGCAGGGCGGATCTGTCAACCTGCCGCCCATGGCCGAGACCATCCTCCAGCTGCTCGACGCGGCGGTGGCGCAGCACGGCACGCGGCCGGCGCTGGTCATCAAGCCGGGCTTCCGGACGCGGACCTGGACCTACGCGGAACTCGGGGCGCTGGTCCCCAGGGTCGCGACCGTCCTGCGCGGCGCCGGGGTGGAACCGGGCGAGCGCATCCTGCTGTGGGCCGTCAACCGGCCGGAGTGGGGCATCGCCTTCCTGGGCGCCCTGTGGGCCGGGGCGGTGCCGGTGCCCATCGACGTGCGCAGCACGGAGGAGTTCGCCGCCAGCATCGCGGCCCAGACGCAGCCGAAGCTGGTGCTCGCCTCGCAGCCGACCCTCAAGCCCGCCAGCCGGCTGGAGCTGCCCGCGCTGACGGTCGAGTCACTGGCCGACGTGGCCCAGGCGGCGGCGCCGGCGCCGCGGGCCGAGATCGGGCCGGACACGCTGGCCGAGATCGTCTTCACCTCCGGCAGCACCGGCGATCCGAAGGGCGTGATGCTCACCCACCGCAACATCGCCTCCAACGCGTCGTCGCTGCGCAGCGTCGTCCCGCTGGGACGCGAGACGCGCCTGCTCTCGATCCTGCCGCTGTCGCACATGTACGGGCTCAACCCCGGCCTGCTGGCGCCCCTGATCGCCGGCGCCCGGGTCGTCTACCCCACCAGCCTCCAGCCGCCGGTCCTGGCCCGCACCTTCCGCGAGAACCGGGCCACCATGCTGCTGGCCGTTCCGCAGGTCGTGAAGCTGCTGACCAACGCGGTCGAGCGGCGGGTCGACGCCGCCGGCCGGCGCCGCGCCTTCGAGCGCCTGCACGCCATCGCCCGCCACCTGCCCGTGGCGCTGCGCCGCCTGCTCTTCCGGCGCGTGCTGGCAGGGTTCGGGGGCGGCATCCGCTACCTGGCGGTGGGCGGCGCCGCCATGAACCCGGTGGTCGCCCAGCGCTGGCTGGAGATGGGCGTCACCAGCCTCCAGGGCTACGGCGCCACCGAAACCTCCCCGGTCGTCGCCTTCACCCGGATCGAGCGCAACGTGGTGGGCACGGTGGGCCAGGTGATCCCCGGCGTGGAGGTGCGGATCGCACCCGACGGCGAGGTGCTGGTCCGCGGCCCGAGCGTGTTCCAGGGCTACTGGCAGCGCCCGGAGGCCAGCGCCGAGGTGCTGCGCGACGGGTGGTACCACACCGGTGACCACGGCACCCTGGATGCGGAGGGGATGCTGACCCTCCACGGCCGCAAGAAGGAGATGCTGGTCCTCTCGGACGGCACCAAGGTCTTCCCCCAGGACGTGGAGCGCGCCCTGGTCGCCGACCCGCGGGTTCGCGACGCGGTGGTGCTAGGCGTGGAGCGCCCCGGCGGCGACGTCCAGGTGCACGCCGTCCTGCTGCTGGCGCAGGAGGCCGATGCGGCCGACGTGGTCCGCCAGGTCAACACCCGGCTGGCCGGCCACCAGCAGGTCCGTGGCTTCACCGTCTGGGACGAGGAGGACTTCCCGCGCACGCCGAAGCTGGCGGTCAGGAAGCCGGCCATCCTGCAGGCGATCCAGGGACGCCGCGAGGCAGCCCCCGAGCCGCAGGCCGCCCAGGATGCCGGCCGGCAGCTGACGCCGGTGGAGCGCCTGGTCGCCCAGCTGGACGGGGTGCCGGCCGGCGCCATCCGCGCGGAGGCCCGGCTGTCGTCCGACCTGGGCATCGACTCGCTGGGCCGGGTGGAGCTGCTGAGCCTGGTGGAGGAGGAGCTGGGCGTCTACATCGACGACGGCGACCTGGAGCCGGAGGCCACACTGGCCGACGTCGAGCGCCTGGTGGCCGCCTCCTCCGGCGAGCCGCCGCCCCAGGGCATCTTCGGCTGGCCGCTGAACCCGCTGGTCGGGGCGCTGCGCATCGGCATCCAGCAGCTGCTGATGCTGCCGGCGATCACCCTCTGGTACCGGCGCCGGACGGTGGGCCTGGAGCACCTGCGCGACCTGCGCGGCCCGGTCGTCTTCGCCGCCAACCACCACCTGCACAACGACAACTTCCTCATCCTGGGCGCCATCCCGGTCGGCTGGCGCTGGAAGCTGTCGGTCGCGGCGGCGGCCGACGACATCTTCGGCAACCGGCTGCGCGGGTTCGTGGCCGCCCTGGGAGGCAACGCCTTCCCCATGGCCCGCGAGGGCGGCGTGCGCCGCAGCCTTGACCTGCTGGGCGCCCGGCTGGACCGCGGCTTCAGCGTGCTCATCTACCCGGAGGGCAAGCTGACCGTGGGTGGACCGATGCAGCCGTTCAAGTCCGGCACCGGCCTGGTCGCGATCCACGGCGCCATCCCGGTGGTGCCCATGCGGCTCAAGGTCATCCAGCCGGCGGTGCTCGATGCGGGGACCGCCCGGCGCGGCTGGCGCGGCGAGGTGGAGGTGATCTTCGGCACGCCGCTGCGGTTCGGGATCGACGCGGACCCCAACCAGGCGACGGCCGAGATCCAGGCCGCGGTGGAGGGCCTGGGCTGAGGCAGCCTCAGCCGGCCTCCAGCATCGGGCGCACCTCGCGCGCCAGGCGGGTCATGGACTCGGCGTCGTACGGGTGCGGGAAGCCGACGACGAAGTGGCGGAAGCCGATCCCCAGGTAGCGGCGCATCTTGTCCGCCACCTGCTCCGGCGTGCCGACCAGCTGGTCGCGCCACGGGCGGGCGCCACCGTTGGCGGCGAAGGTGGCCTCGAACACGCGCTGCGCCTCGGCAGGGTCGTCGCGGATGAAGCAGGTGCCCGTCGCCACCGTGCGCTCGATCTCCGATTCGTCCCTTCCGACCTCCTCGCAGTGCCGCCGCAGCACCTCGTCCTTGTGCTTCACGTTGTCGAAGCCGCCGCCCAGGTTGCAGGCGTCCGCATAGCGCGCCACGATCCGCAGGGTCCGGCGCTCCCCGCCGCCGCCCACCAGCAGGGGCAGCCGCTCCTGGAGGGGAGATGGCAGGTTGATCACCTCGCGGGTGGCGTAGTAGCGCTCGCCTGACGGTCGCTCCCCGTGGAGCATGCCGCGCATGATCCGGACCGCCTCCTCCAGCCAGCGCAGCCGCTCCCCGGGCGACGCGCCGAACTCCAGGCCGTAGGCCCGGTGCTCGGTCTCGAACCAGGCGCCGCCGATGCCCAGGATCGCCCGCCCGCCGCTGATGTGGTCCAGCGTTGTCGCCATCTTGCCCACCAGCGCCGGGTTGCGAAACGGGTTGGCGCCCACCATCAGCCCCAGCCGGATGCGGGAGGTCGCCTGCGCCCAAGCGGCCAGCGTCACCCAGCCCTCGAGGATAGGACCCTCGTGCGAGCCGACGATCGGGTAGAGGTGGTCCCAGGTCCAGAGGGCGTCGTAGCCAAGCTCGTCGGCCCGCACGCCGGCGTCATGCAGCGCCGGCCAGGAGGTGTACTGGTTCCAGGCCAGCACCCCCAGCTTGACCGGTGACGGCTCAGTCATGCCGGACCACCTTCTCGACCCGTATCCGGACGGTGACCCGCTGCTGGCCGTCGAAGTCGTGCGGGTCGTCGCCGTAGCGGACCGCCAGCGCCTGGATGTCGGCCAGGGCCCGCTCCCGGTCGTCGTCCAGCTCCACCCTGCCGCGCAGGGCGACCCAGGTGAGCCCCTCCTCGAAGCAGAGGCTGACCCGCGGGTCGCGGCGCAGGTATCGGTCCTTGGCCCGACCCACCTTGGTGTTGATCAGGATCGTGTCGGGCTGGTCGGGGTCCAGGTCGAACCACATCACCGACTGGCTGGGGGCGCCGTCGGGCGTGTTCACCCCCAGCACCGGGTAGCGCAGCTCGCGGGTCAGCCATTCGCGCAGGTCGTCGCCCAGGACGCGCTCGATGGTCAGGGCAGGGTCGGTCAACGTCTCACCTCGCTCTGTGTGGTGCTTCCGATCGTAGACCGATATGGGCCGATCCGCCCGGATCCGCGCGGTAGACTCGGTCCGGCATGCGCATCGGCTTCAAGACCTCCCAGTCGAACGTCGACCTGGCCACCCTGCTGGCCACCTGGGAGCTGGGCGACGAGCTGGAGGTCTTCGACTCCGGCTGGATCTTCGACCACTTCGTGGCGCTGGGCGACGGGGCCGGCGGCAGCCACGAGGGGATGGTGCTGGCCGGGGCGCTGGCGGCGCGCACCCGCCGCCTCCAGTTCGGCCACCTGGTGCTGGGCAACACCTACCGCCACCCCGCGGTCACCGCCAACATGGCCGCCACCCTGGACGCGCTGGCCCCGGGCCGCTTCGTGCTGGGCCTGGGCGCCGGCTGGCACGAGCAGGAGCACGCCATGTACGGCATGCCGCTGCCGCCCATCGGCGAGCGGATCACCATGCTCGACGCGGCGGTGCGCGTCATCAAGGCGCTCTTCGCCCAGCCGGGCGGCGTCAGCCTGGAGGCTCCCCCCTACCGCATGACCGATGCGGTCCTGGACCCGCCGCCGTCGACCGCCGGCGGGCCACCGATCTGGCTGGGCACCCAGGGCCTGCGTCGCGGGCTGCGGATCGTGGCCGAGCGGGCGGACGGCTGGAACCAGACCGGCGAGCCCTCCACGTTCGGCGAGAAGCGCGACGCCCTGCTGCGTCACTGCGAGGCCGTCGGCCGCGACCCGGCCGAGATCGAGATCAGCGCCCAGGCCTTCCTGCGCGACGGCCACGCCGCCCTGCTGGAGACGGCCGCGCAGTACGCCAGCCAGGGCGTGCAGCACGTGATCCTGGTCATGCCCGCCGGCCAGGGCCCGGCCGGCCTCCAGCGCCTGGCGGACGAGGTGGCGGTCCCGCTCCGCGAGCGCTTCGGGTAGGTGGCCGGCCCGGAGGCCGCACCGCGGGCCGTGCTGCTCAGCATCGGCAGCGAGCTCCTCGCGGGCGAGACGGTGGACACCAACGCCGCCTTCCTGGGCCGCGAGCTGGCGCGACTGGGCGTTGAGCTGGTCGAGGTCCGCCAGCTCCCCGACGACCTGGCTGCGATCGCGCATGCCGTGGAGGAGGTCGCGGTCCACCGGGCCGACCTGGTGCTGGCCACCGGCGGGCTGGGCCCGACCCACGACGACCTGACCCGCGAGGCCCTGGCCCAGGCGCTGGGTGAGCCGCTGGCGATGGACCCGGCCCTGGAGGCCGCCCTGCGCGAGCGGTTCGGGGCGTACGGCCGCATGCCGGAGTCCAACCTGCGCCAGGCGATGCGGGTGCCATCGGCCGAGATCCTGGCCAACCCCATCGGCTCGGCGCCCGGCTGGTGGGTGGACCGCGGCGGCGCGGTGCTGGCCCTCATGCCGGGGGTCCCGTCGGAGATGCGCCAGATGTGGACGGACGAGGTCGTGCCGCGCCTGCGCCGGCGCTTCGCCCTGCGGCCGGTCCACGTCCGGACGGTGAAGACCTTCGGGATCGGCGAGTCCGCCGCGGCCCAGGCGGCGGGTGACCTTCTGGCCGCTCCCGGGGACGGGGTCACGGCCGGCATCTACGCCCGCGACGACGGGGTGCACCTCCGCTTCTCGACCCGGGGCGAGCCCGCCGTCCTGCAGCCGCTGGCCCTCAGGGCCGCGGGCCTCCTGGGCGAGCACGTGTGGGGAACCGATGCGGACGACCTGGGCGCCATCGCGCTGGCCGCCCTGGGAGCCGCCGGCGCGGAGACCGCCTCTTCCTGGGAGGCCGACACCGGGGGCGCGCTGATGGCGATCCTGGCC
>JBOGSY010000098.1:0-7117 GCA_050691915.1 Candidatus Limnocylindria bacterium
ACGGCTCTGGCAGTCGTCGGCTCGGCCTGTGTGCCGACACGCTCGCCGGCGGCCACTGCCGGCGGAACGTAGCCGGTGGCGGCCACGCGCAGGTTGGCCCCGCAGTTCTGGCAGAAGGCCACGCCGGCCCGGTTGTGGGTGCCGCAGCGCGGGCAGGCCTGGGTCCCCTCGGGCGCCGCCGGGCGCTCCAGCGTGGCGGCCGACCCGGCCGCCACCAGGCGCTGGCCGCAGCTGCGGCAGAAGGCGATGCCCGGACGGTTCTCCGTTCCGCAGCGCGGGCAGCGGGTGCTCTCGCCCGGCTCGGTGGCCGGCACGCTGTGCGCCGGCACGGCGGTCTCGGTGGCATCCAGCGGGGCGGCATAGGCCTCCACGTCCGGCGGCGGGGGTCCCGCCGCCTCGACATCGTCGACCGCGGGCCGCTCGCCGGCGTCGTCCGCCGGCTCGTCGCGGGCCACGGCCTGCTCGGCCGGCGGCTCGTCATCGGCCTGTCGCCCGAAATCCTGGCTCGGCCAGGAGGCCGTCTCGAACTCATCGGCCTCGTCGGCGGGACCGTCGGGCCGCGGCGCTTCCTCCGGCGAGCGCTCCGGCTCGTCCTGGTGGGGCATGTCGCGGGGGTCCCGCTCGTCGTAGGTCATCGGGCGATCAGCCTCCAGTCGGGCCGGGTGCGACGAAGCGCATCATAGCCGACGCTCGGCCGCGGCCGGCTGCGCGACCAGCCAGGCGTCCAGCGAGCGGAGGAGCCGAAGCCCATCGGTCCCGCCCACCTCGGCATCCGCCGCCCGCTCCGGGTGGGGCATCAGCCCGAACACGTTGCCGCGCTCGTTGAGGATGCCGGCGATGGCATGCAGCGACCCGTTCGGATTCGCCTCCCGGGTGATGGCGCCGCTCGCGTCGCAGTAACGCAGCGCCACCCGTCCGCCGCGCTCCAGGGCGTCCAGGACCTCCGCATCGGCGTGGTAGCGGCCCTCGCCGTGCGAGATCGGGAGCCTAACCACGTTACCGGCGGCGAGCTCCCCGTCCGCGAGCCATGGGCCGCCGGTCCGCTCCACCCGCAGCGCCTGCCAGTCGCATCGGAACTCGAGGTGGTCGTTGCGCAGCAGCACGCCGGGCAGGAGCCCCGCCTCGCACAGGATCTGGAACCCGTTGCACGATCCCAGGACCGGCCCGCCGGCGGCCGCGAACGCCTCCACTGCCCGCATGATCGGCGAGAAGCGGGCGATCGCCCCCGTCCGCAGGTGATCGCCGTGGGCGAAGCCGCCGGGTAGCACCACCGCGTCGGCGTCGCCGAGATCCTGCTCGGCATGCCAGGCCAGCCGGACCTCCCAGCCGAGTGGCTCCGCCAGGTCGGCGAAGTCTCGCTCGCTCCAGGTGCCGGGGAAGACGGCCACCACCACCCGCGGGCCGCGGCTCACAGCGTGATCTCCTCGGTCGCCTGGTCGACGTCGGCGCGGATCTGCCAGTCCGCCGTCTCCATCACCGGATTGGCCAGCAGGCGCCGGCACATGTCGGCCACCGCCTCCTCAGCGGCAGCGTGGTCCTCCGCCTCGAACGCGATGCGCAGCAGCTTTCCGGCGCGCACTTCCTTCACCCCCACGAAGCCCAGCGAGCGGAGGCCGCCGGCGATGGTCTGACCCTCCGGATCGGCGATGCCGGGCCGCAGGCGGACATGGACGTCGGCCAGCCAGCGCATCAGGCCGATGGCTCCACGCTCCGCCACCGCTCGCCGGTGAGCCGCTCGTGGGCGGTGACGTAGCGCTCGCGCGTCCCGGCGATCACCTCGTCGGGGAGGACCGGGGCGGGAGGCTCGCGATTCCAGCCGGCAGATGCCACGAAGTCGCGCACGTACTGCTTGTCGAAGCTGGCCGGAGACGATCCCGGGGCGTACTGCGCGGCATCCCAGAAGCGGCTCGAGTCCGGCGTCAGCACCTCGTCGATGAGCGCGACCCGCCCGTCGATCCAGCCGAACTCGAACTTCGTGTCGGCCAGGATCAGCCCGGCCTCCTCGGCCCGCTGCGCGCCGGCGCGGTAGAGGGCCAGCGACCGTTCCTCCAGCTCGCACGCCAGCTCGCCGCCGACCTGGTCGGCGAGCTGCGCCCGGCTGATGTTCTGGTCGTGCCCGACCTCCGCCTTGGTGGACGGGGTGAAGATCGGCTCCGGCAGGCGATCCGCCTCGCGCAGGCCGGCCGGCAGCACGTGGCCTCCCACGCCCCCGTCGCGCCGGTACTCGGCCCACCCGCTGCCGGCCAGGTAGCCGCGCACCACGCACTCGGCGTCGATGCGCGACGCGCGCCGGGCCAGGGTCACCCGTCCTGCCAGCTCGGGGCCGCGTGCGGTCTCCGGCAGGTCGGACGACGCGCTGGATAGGAAGTGGGTGGGGCCCAGCGTCGCCAGGCGCCGGAACCACCATGCCGAGAGCTGGGTCAGGAGCCTCCCCTTGTCGGGGATCGGCTGGTCGAAGACCACGTCGAAGGCGGACAGGCGGTCGGTCGCCACCAGCAGCAGCCGGTCGTCACCGATGGCGTACGTCTCGCGCACCTTGCCGCGATGGACCAACGGCAGGCCCTCGATCTGGCTGCGGAGCATGGTCATGGCAGGTCCTCCGAGCGTCCATCGGCATCTTCCATGCCGGACTGCGCCGGCGTTCCGTCCGGCGGAAGGCGGAGCCGGCGCGTGGCGTAGGACTCGATCCGATCCAGCACCGACAGGACCACCAGGATCAGGAGCGTCCCGATCAAGGCCATCACCAGCAGCCCGGCGCCGGCGGCGGTGCCGATGGCGGCCACCGACCAGAGCGAGGCCGCGGTGGTGAGGCCGCGGATGTTGCCGCGGTGCTGGAGGATCGTCCCTGCCCCGATGAAGCCGATGCCGGACACGATCTGGGCCGCGATGCGGGTGGGATCCACCAGCGGGCCGGTGAAGCCGTAGGCCGAGACGATGGTGAAGAGCGCCGCGCCCAGCGCCACCAGGCTGTGGGTCCGGAAGCCGGCCGGCTGCCGGTGCAGCTCGCGCTCGAAGCCGATCACCGCTCCGAGCACCAGGCCGGTCGTCAGTCGCAGGCCGAGCTCGACCTGCAGGCCTACGCTCAGGTCCGGGTTCATGTCGACGTGCCTCCTCGCGGGTCAGGTCGCGGCGCGGGCGCAGCCGCCGCCCGCTGGACCGAGTCCGTCCGGGCCAGCTCGAGCGCCCACCAGGCCGATATCGCCACGTGCACGGCTCCGGCGGCGAGCAACAGCGCCAGCCAGATCGCCACGAAGCCTACCAGCAGGAGCAGCGTCTCCGCGCTGGCCAGCCCGCCCGCGCTCAGCTCCTGGGCAATCGGTGCCCACAGGACGCGCAGCACCGCCCAGCTGAGCAGAAGGACCGCCGCGTCAGATACCCAGCCGGCGAGCGCCACGCCGAATCGGGCAACGGGTGTCCGCACCAGCTCCTGGGCCGCGCTCAGCAGCGCCGCGGTGACCGTTGTGGGCTCCACCGCCAATGCCCGGCGCAGCGCCACCGCCCCAAACGCCTGGCCCAGCACCACGCACACGGCCAGGCCGGCCAGGTACGGCCACACCGCGGCTGCCAGGCGCAGGGCGACGCCGGCCCGACCCGGGGCCAGGAACGCATCAACGGCCACCGCGGTGAGGGCCAGGACGGTCGCGGCGGCGGCGGCAAGGGCTGGCAGGGCGGCCACCAGGAACACGGCCAGCCCGCTCAGCGCCATGCGCCGAAGGGGCGGGGGCGACGGGGACGGCGCGGCTGCCATGCGCAGCAGCGCGGCCTCGGCGCCGGCCGCGACCAGGCACAGCAGCAGGATGGCGCCGACCAGCGCGACGGCCAGCGCCACGACGTTGGCCGGGTAGGCCCCGGCCGTCACCACCGAGACGCCGAAGTACGAGAGCGCCTCCACCCGCGGCTCGGCGACCACCACCAGCAGCGGCAGCCAGCCCAGGTATGCCAGCGCCGCCAGAGCGCCGGCGGGCCACAGGTCGGCGCGATCGCCGGCCAGCCGGGCCGCGTAGCCCCCGCGGCGCAGCCAGCCGCGCATCGGCTAGGCCTCCAGGCCCAGGGCGCGGTACGTGGCGGCGATCCCGGCCAGGTGATGCTCCAGGTCCATGGCGCGCGCGACCTCGTCGGGCGTCAGCCATTCGAGCACGCCGTCGTCGGAGAGCAGCTCATCCCGGAAGGCCGACGGCCCGCCGCCCCAGGCCCGCCCCGCGGCTGCCTGGACCAGCCGGTAGGCATCCTGGCGGTTCGCACCCTTGGCGATCATGGCCAGCAGCAGCGCCTCCGAGTACACCATGCCGCCCAGCTGCTGCAGGTTGGCGGCCATCCGCCCCGGGTCGACCTCCAGGCCGTCGAGGACGGTGGCCAGGGTCCTGACCGCGTAGGCAGCCACCCCCAGCGCCCGCTCAAAGACGAAGCGCTCGGCGGACGAGTGGCTGATGTCGCGCTCGTGCCAGAGCGCCATGTTCTCCAGGCCCACCAGGGCGTCCCCGCGGAGCAGGCGGGCCATGCCGGTGACCCGCTCGGAGAGCACCGGGTTGCGCTTGTGCGGCATGGCGCTGCTGCCCTGCTGGCCGGACCCGAACGGCTCGAACGCCTCGCTCACCTCCGTGCGCTGGAGGTGCCGGACCTCGGTCGCGATCCGCTCCAGCGTCCCGCCCAGGATCGCCAGGGTCGTCAGCAGCTCGGCATGCCGGTCGCGGCTGACGACCTGGGTCGCGGCCGGGTCGGGGGTGAGCCCCAGCGCCGCGCAGACGTGCGCCTCGACCGCGGCGCTGACGTTGGCATGGGTCCCGACCGCGCCCGACACCTTGCCCACGCTGACCTCCTCCCGCGCGCGGGAGAGCCGCGCCGTGTCGCGCAGGACCTCGGCGTACCAGCCCGCCGCCTTGAACCCGAACGTGATCGGCTCGGCGTGGACCCCGTGGCTGCGCCCGACCATGGGCGTGGACCGATGCTGAAGGGCCAGGCGCCGGACCACCTCCGCCAGGCGCTCCAGCTCTCGCCCCACCACGCCGGCCGCGTCCCGCAGGGTCACCGCCGTGGCGGTGTCCATCACGTCGGAGCTGGTCAGCCCATAGTGCAGCCAGCGGCCCTCCGGCCCCAGCCGCTCGGTCACGGATCGCAGGAAGGCGATGACGTCGTGCTGGGACTCCCGCTCGATCTCGTGCGCCCGATCGGGATCGACTTCGGTGCCCGCCTGGCGGATGCGCTCCCAGTCAGGGGTCGGCACGACCCCGGCCTGGTGCAGGGCCTCGGTCGCCAGCAGCTCGATCCTGAGCCACAGCTCGAGCTTCCGCCGCTCGCCGAAGAGCTCGCGCAGCTCCGGCAGGGCGTAGCGGTCGATCACGGACCGAAGGATAGAGCCAGCGCTCGCGGCGTGCGGCTGGCGGCGCGCCGCTCGGCGATGAGCCGCCTCAGCCGCGAGGGTCGATCGCGACCTCGGCTCCCGCCGCCTGCTCGGCCCGGAACCCGTCCAGCCGGGAGGCCAGGTCCGGGTCGCCCAGGGCCAGGATCCGCGCGGCCAGGTGCCCCGCGTTCTTCGCGCCGGCCGACCCGATGGCCACCGCCGCCACCGGCACGCCGGGCGGCATCTGGACGATCGAGTAGAGGGCGTCGGCCCCACCCAGGGCGCCGCCGTCCAGCGGCACGCCGATGACCGGCCGCGCAGTCAGGCTGGCCAGCACGCCCGGCAGGTGGGCGGCCAGGCCGGCTGCCCCCACGAAGAGGGCCACGCCGCGCGCCTCCGCGTCGCGGACGTGGGCGGCCAGGGCCTCCGGCTGGCGATGGGCGCTGATGACGGACGCCTCCCAGGCGATCCCGTAACCATCGAGCACGTCGAAGCAGCCGCGCAGGCTCGGCAGGTCGGAGCGTGAGCCGCAGATGACGGCGACCAGAGGGGCGTTGGGCATCGGTCCACCAAGGATAGTGTGGAATGCCAGGCTCACGCCCAGCAGCTCAGGCGGCGCCCCGGTCGCCGGCGTCGCGCTCCCCAACGTCGGTGCGATGCTGGCCGCCCTCCAAGCCCGCCCCCGCCAGGCCGGCATAGGCCTCGCGCCGGGCCGCGGCCAGGTCCGGGCCCAGCCCCACGATGGTGGCCACCCGCCCACCGGTCGCCAGGTACCCCTCCGGCGTGGCACGCGTCCCGGCGTGGAAGCGGAGCACAGGACCGTCGTCCTGCGGGCCGGACGGATCGGCACCGGTCAGCCGGCGGCCGAGGGTGGGATCGTCGGGGTAGCCCTCCGACGCCAGGACCACGCCGACCGCGGCGCCGGCGCCGATCGCCACCGATCCGGCCATCAGGCCCGCATCGCCGGTCGCGGCGCCCAGCAGCGCGCCGGTCAGCTGACCGTTCAGCAGCGGCAGCAGCACCTGCGCCTCCGGGTCCCCGAAGCGGGCGTTGAACTCCAGCACCATGGGCCCGGCGTCGGTGACCATCAGGCCGGCGTACAGCACGCCGCGGTACGGCGTCCCGTCGCGCGCCATCCGCCAGGCGATCGGCTCGAACACGGACGCGGTGCAGGCCTCCACCTCGCGCGCCCCGAACCAGGGCACCGGCGCGTGGGCGCCCATCCCACCGGTGTTGGGACCGATCTCCCCGTCGCCCAGCCGCTTGTAGTCGCAGGCGGCGGCCAGCGGTGCCACGGCCTCGCCGCTGACCAGCGCGAAGACCGATACCTCCCGCCCGATGAGCCGCTCCTCCAGCACCAGGCTCGCGCCCGGACCCGCGCCGGCCAGCAGCGCGTGGATCGCCTCCTCCGCCTCGTCGTGCGTCTCCGGCACGACCACCCCCTTGCCCGCGGCCAGCCAATCGGCCTTGACCACCGGGGGCCGATCCTGCGCCCGGGCGTGCGCGACGGCGGCGGCCGCCTCGCGGAAGGTGGCAGCGGAGGCGGTGGGCACCCCCGCCCGGGCCATCTGCCGCTTGGCATACGCCTTGGAGGACTCCAGCCGGGCGGCGTCGCGACCGGGACCGAAGGCCGGAACCGATGCCGACCGCAGCGCGTCGCCAACGCCGGCCGCCAGCGGCCCCTCGGGCCCGATCACCACCAGGCCGTAGCGCTCCCGGGTCGCGTGGCGCGCCACGGCCGCGGGATCGCCGATGTCCAGGTCCGCGACGGTTTCGTCG
>JBOGSY010000099.1:0-7041 GCA_050691915.1 Candidatus Limnocylindria bacterium
GGCGCGCGCCTATGCCCAGACGCCCTGCTTCGAGGCGGCTGTCCGCTTCGCCCGGACCGAGGGGCTGATCCCGGCGCCGGAGTCGTCGCATGCCATCCGCGCCGCCATCGACGAGGCGGAGACGGCCCGCACGCTGGGTGAGGAGCGTGTCATCCTCGTCAACCTCTCCGGCCACGGCTACTTCGACATGGCGGCCTACGACGACTTCCTGGCCGATCGGCTGGTCGACGTCGCCTACCAACCGCAGGCCGCCGCGGAGCCCGTCGCCGTGTAGGGTCCATTTGGCCGCCCCGGACCCGGGCAGGACCATCGGCCGATACCCGGCGCCTGCCCGGGCCGCCAGCATGGGAGCATGGTCATGGCCTCGTGGCCCGCCGATCGGCGCGGCCCACGCCCCCCTGTCGCGCTGTCCGTTCGCCGTCGGGTGGACCAGGCGACCCGCCTCGCGCTGCGCAGGACGGTGAAGGTCGGCGCGCCGCTGGTCACGGTGGGACTGGGGGCCGACGCCCTGCAACTGGTCCTGCGCTTCGGCGCAGCCGGCCTGCCCAGCGCCGGCCTGGACGTCATGGCCGCGGTGATGGTGGTGAGCCTGGCCATCATCGGGATCCGCTTCCTGAGCCGCCCGGAACCGGCGGTCATGGGCATGCTGCTGGTCGTGTACGGCGTGGCGCTCCTCAACACCCGCCTGCTGCCCGTCATCGTGCCCGCCACCACCGGCTACCTGGTCCTGACCCTGGTGGGCTCGGCCCTGTTCGTGGGCTGGTCGCCGCGCTGGCACACCGCCTGGCTGGCCGGTGCGTTCGGGCTCACCGCGGCAGCGGTGGGAGGCTCCCTGGCGGCCGGCTTCGCCCCGGCCGAGGTCGCGTCGGAGCTGATAGCGCTGGCCGCCGCCGGCCTGGCCAGCATGGTCGGACATCCGCTGGCCTACCTCCGCTCGACCAGGATGCTGGTCCAGCAGTTCGAGCTCAGGCGCCTCTCGCGACTGGCGCAGCGCCAGGACCGCGACCTGGCCGCGTTGAACACCGAGCTGATGCGCACCGCCCGGCTGGACACGGTGACCGGGATCGGCAATCGCCGCGCGCTGGACGAGGCCCTGGAGGCCCTGGCCGGCAGCCGCCTGGCGGCGGTGCTGCTGGACGTGGATCACTTCAAGGCGTTCAACGACCGCAACGGGCACCTGGCCGGCGACGCGGCGCTGGCCAGGGTGGGCGAGCTCCTGCGCGACACGGTGCGCCAGCGTGACATGGTGTTCCGGTACGGCGGCGAGGAGTTCCTGATCCTGATTCCCGGCGGCGATCGGGAAGGGGCGGCGCGCCTGGCCGAGCGGGTCCGCCAGGCGGTGGAGGCCGATTCGGGCGCCGGCCAGTGGGGCCTCACCGTCAGCGCCGGCGTGGCGGTGGCGGACCGGTTCAGCGCCAGCAGCCAGATCCCGCTCCTGCGTCGCGCGGACGCCGCCCTGTACCAGGCCAAGCGCGCCGGCCGGAACCGGGTCGCCGTCGACGACGCCACCACGTCCCTCAGCCAGCTCGCCACCTGACGGGTCCGGCAGCCGGGGACTAGCATGGGCGGGTGATGGCCACCCTCGACCGGTGAAGCTCGGGCTCCAGGTCAACTCCTTCACCTGGCCGGGCGGCGCGGCCGCCATCGGACCGACCCTGGCGCGCGTCACCCGGGCGGCCGATGACGCCGGATTCGACTCGATCTGGGTCATGGACCACTTCTTCCAGATCCGCGGCCTGGGCCCGGCGGAGGCACCGATGCTGGAGGGAATGACCGCCCTGGGCTTCATGGCGGCCCACTCCGACCGCGCCCGCCTGGGACTGATGGTCGGCGGCATCCACTACCGGCAGCCGGGACTCTGGATCAAGGCCACCACCACCCTGGACGTGCTCTCGGCCGGGCGCGCCTGGTTCGGGATCGGGGCGGCCTGGAACGAGGAGGAGTCGGCGGGCCTGGGCTTCCCGATGCCACCGCTGCGCGAGCGGTTCGAGCTGCTCGAGGAGACGCTCCGGATGGCCCACGCCATGTGGACCGGCGGCAGCGGCAGCGGCGAGCGGCTGGAGGGCAGGCACCTCACCGCCACGCGCCTGCTGAACTCGCCGCAGGCCCTCAGCCGTCCCCGGGTGCCGATCATGGTCGGCGGCGGCGGCGAGCGGAAGACGCTGCGCCTGGTGGCGCAGTACGCCGACGCGTGCAACGTCTTCGGCGGGCCGGAGCGGATCGCCCACAAGTACGCGGTCCTGCGCGAGCACTGCGAGCGGCTCGGCCGCCCGTACGACGAGATCGAGCGCTCAACCCTCCAGTCGGTCGACCTGGAGCGAGAGTCGCCCGAACAGGTGGTGGACCGATTCGGCCGGCTGGCGGAGGCCGGCGCGCAGCACATCCTGTTCAGCGTACGCGGCGTCAGCGACGTGGCCATCCTGGACCGCATCGGCGTGGAGATCCTGCCCCAGCTGCACGGGCGGGCAGCCGCCGCAGGCTGACCGCAGCCGGTCCGCAGTCCGGGGAGCGCAGGGTTGGCCCAGGAGGTGCGGACCGATGCTCACCGATGGGCTGTGGCGGGTCGCCGGGGCGGTCGCCGGGGCGACCGAGTGGCTGGCGGCGATCCTGTGGTCGATGATCCTGGTCGCGCGGGCGCCGGCCGGGCGGCGGCGATGATGACGCCCGCTGCGACGCGCTCCGGCCCGCTCTACCGGGCCGTGCTGGGCCTGGCGCGCTTCCTGGCGCGCCACATCTTCCGCTTCCGGCTGGAGCTGCAGGGGGCGGAGCACCTCCCGCGCGATGAGCAGGGCCGTCCGGCAGGGGGCTGGATCGCGGCCGGCCTGCCGCACCGTCGCTGGATCGACCCGTTCCTGCTCGTCATGCTGCTGCCCGCCGAGCCACGGGTGGTGTTCTTCGGCGACGGGCGGGCCATCTACCGCTCGCCCCTCCGGCGCCTGCTGTTCCGATTGCTGGGGGGTGTGGTGCCGATCTGGCCGGGCGGCGGGGTCCGCGCCTTCGGCCGCCACGTGGAGGGCGCGCGGCAGGTCATCGCGGGAGGGGCCGTGTTCGCCCTCTTCCCGGAGGCGGGCCCACCATCCGATCCCGGCCGCGCCCGCCGCGTGGAGCCGGGGATCGGCTACCTGGCCCTGCGCACCGGCGCGCCCATCGTGCCGCTGGCGATCGGCGGCAACGACGAGCTGTACCGTGGTCGCCGCCTGGTCCTGCGGGTCCTGCCGGCCGTCTCGCCGACCGAGCTGGCGGGCGGGGCCATCCCGGCGGAAGGCACCGCCGATGAGCGCCGCGCTGCGCGCCGCGTCGCCGCAGAGCTCCATCGCCGCACGGAGGCCGCAGTCGCATCGGTCCACGCCAGGGTGGATCTCACGTCAATGGACGAGCCGCGACGCTGGCGCTGGCTGTCGGACTGGATCTCCTAGGAGAACAGGCTGTCGGCCGCCCTGCTCAGCATGGGCACGCCGCGAATGTCCGAGTCGAATGGCGGGACCACGGCGCGCACCTGTCCATCGACGTCACGGCAAGGAATCGGTCCTGGACGGTCAGGCCGGGTCGGTCAGTCGTCCGGCATCGCCCGCCTCTGCCCGACGGGCCGGTCGGCCGGCGGGAATGACAGGGACTCCGCGGCGACCCACCACTCCATCACGTCATAGGCGAGGCGTCCGGCCCTGACCGACGGATCGCCCTCGGTCAGGCGTCGCGCCTCATCGGTATCGCAGGCGAAGATCGAGAGGCCGCGCATCGCGAGGTCGGACTGCTCGCCGAACGGGCCGTTGACGATCAGCCGGCCCTCGCGCCGCAGCTGGGCGCGATAGGCGAGGTGCTGTGCCTGGAGCGCATCCAGCTCGGCATCGGACATCTGTGGCGCATCGGCCGGGCGACGGAGCAGGACGAGCGTGTAGACGTCGAAGGCGTCGGGAATGTTGGGGTCGCGAGGCATGGGCCGGCACTATAGCGCGGTCACGCGGCCCCGATCAGTGTCCGTTCGACCTCGCCGATCGGCCGGACCGACCGCTCGCCGGTGGCGCGGACTGTCACCTCGGCCCCACCCGCCGCCAGGGAGCGCGGCGAGATCGTCACCGTGAGCGGCATGCCGAGCAGCTCAGCATCGGTTAGCTTCACCCCGGGCGACTCGTCGCGGTCGTCGTAGAGCACCTGCACGCCGGCCTCGGCCAGGCGGCCGTAGAGGCCGTCGGCCGCCTCCGCCACCGCCGGGTCGCGGGAGGCCCCGAGCGCCACCAGGTGGGCGGGATAAGGTGCCACCGACTCCGGCCAGGCGATCCCCTTCTCGTCGTGGTGCTCCTCCACGATGCAGGCCAGGCTGCGGCCGAGCCCGATGCCGTAGCTGCCCATGATCACGTGATGGCGGCTGCCGTCCTCGGCCAGGTAGGTGGCGCCCAGCTTTTGGGTGAAGTCCGTTCCCAGCTTGAAGATGTTGCCCACCTCGATGCCCTTGCGCAGCACGACCGGCGTCCCGCATTGGGGGCACGGATCGCCCGCTCGGGCGTTGGTCACCTCGGCCACCAGGTCCGGCGTGAAGTCGCGGCCGACGTTCACGTTGCGGAGGTGAACGCCGGGTCGATTGGCGCCGGCCACCAGGTTGGGGGAGCGCGCCACCAGCTCGTCGACCACCACCGTCGTCCCCGTGGCGCCGATCGGCGAGGCGTAGCCGGGCTCCATTCCCGCGGCCCGGATCTCCTCCGCCGTCGCCGGACGCAGGCCGCCCACCGCCTCGACGGCGTTGACCAGCTTGGTCTCGTTCACCTCGAAGTCGCCGCGCACGATGGCGGTGATCAGCCGGCCGTCACCGGCCACGAAGAACGCGGCCTTGGCGGTGCGGTCGGTGCCGACTCCCAGCAGCTCCGCCAGGGAGGCGATCGTGTCGGTGCCGGGGGTGGCCACCTCCTGGGTGGGCATCGGCTCCTCCGCCGCCGGCTCCGGCTTGCGGACCTGCGCGATCTGCTGGTTCGCGGCATACCCGCACGCCTCGCAGATGACCAGCGTGTCCTCGCCGTGATCGTTGAGGACCATGAACTCGTGGGCCAGGCTGCCGCCCATGATCCCGACGTCGGCGCCGACCGCCACCGTGCTCAGGCCGAGGCGCGCGAAGATGCGCTCGTAGGCTGCATGGTGGAGCTGATAGGAGCGGTCCAGGCCCTCCTCGTCCGCGTCCAGCGAGTACGAGTCCTTCATCAGGAACTCCCGGACCCGGATCAGGCCGCCGCGCGAGCGCGGCTCGTCGCGGAACTTGGTCTGGAAGTGGTAGACGATGGCCGGCAGCTGGCGGTAGCTCTTGACCAGGTCGCGCAGGAGGTCGGCCACCACCTCCTCGTGGGTCATGGCCAGCACCATCTCGCGCCCGCCGCGGTCCTTGAAGCGGACCAGCTCGGGACCGATCTTCTGGTAGCGGCCCGACTCCTTCCACAGGTCGGCCGGGTGGACGACCGGCATCTCCATCTCCTGGCCGCCGATGGCATCGATCTCCTCGCGGATCACCTGCTCGATGCGCCGCTGAACGCGGAAGCCGAGCGGCAGGAGGGTGTAGATCCCGGCCCCCAATTGCCGCACGTAGCCGGCGCGCACCAGCAGGCGGTGGCTGGCCATCTCGGCCTCGGCCGGATCGTCGCGCAGGCTGGCGAAGAAGAGCTTGGAGAGGCGCATGGGGCGGAAGGATAACGGACCGGCGGTCAGGAGCCGGCACTCGCCGGCGGCGCGCCGACCAGGTGCTCCGACTCCCGCAGCCGATGGATCGGCAGCACGGCGACCGCCAGCAGCACCAGGCTGGCCATCAGCAGCCCGTCGATCCCGGCCCAGTCCGCGGCGGTGCCACTGGCCAGCGCCCCCACGATCTGGCCCACGCCCAGGAAGACGGAGTAGAGGCCCATGATCGCGCCCCGGTCTTCCGGATGGCTCTCGCTGATGTCGGCCAGCAGCCCCAGCGCCGCGGGCGTCGCCCCGGCCATCACGAACAGGCCCCCGGCTGCGACGAGGGTCAGCGCCAGCTGCGGCAGCGTTCCCCAGCCGGCCGCGTGGTTCAGGACGAACACGGCGCCCACCATCACGACCGCCCCTCCCAGGCCCACGGCGATGATCGTCGTCCGTCGCAGGGTTCCGAACCGGCCGCCCCAGTAGAAGAGCCCGGCAAAGAAGACCAGGC
This sequence comes from Candidatus Limnocylindria bacterium, assembly GCA_050691915.1. Lineage (GTDB taxonomy): Bacteria > Chloroflexota > Limnocylindria > QHBO01 > QHBO01 > JBOGSY01. The sequence continues at coordinate 6,152 of JBOGSY010000099.1, forward strand.
CGGCAACCGCCAGTCCCACGCTCACCTGCCGGGGCTCGAAGCCTCCCATCAGCAGCTGGTCGGCGAAGCGGGCCGAAGGCTCGCGCACCAGCTGGAAGACCGATTGGGTGGTCCACGCCCCGAGCACCGCGTTGAGGGCGATCCAGGTGGGTGCCAGCAGCCAGACCTGCGGGGCGCGCAGCAGGGCCCGATAGCGTTGGAGGCCGAAATGCCGGGGTCGCAGCTCGGCGGAGTCCAGGGGCGGGACCTCCGCGGCGGCGGCGGCGGCGCGGGCCTCGGCGACACCGTAACGGTAGATGAGGAGCGAGCCCACGTAGATGCCGGCGTTCAGGAAGAACGCCTGCCTGCCCAGGCCCAGCCCCTCCGCGTCGTAGAGCCAGCCGGCGGCCACGATCCCGGCGCCGATCCCCGCCAGGGTGGCGGCTTCGAAGCGGGAGACGACCCGACCGCGCAGGCTCTCGTCGTGGGCCGTCGCCAGCGCGATGTAGCCCAGGATCGAAGGGATGCTGGCCGCCGCCGCCGCGCCCTCCAGCCACCGGGTGCCGGCCAGCAGCCAGAGGTTGGTGGTGAGCGCGGTCATGACCACCGCCACGGCCCCGAAGACCGGCCCCCACTGCATGACCCGGTGCGCCCCCAGCCGGTCGGAGAGGACGCCGAAGGCGGGGGACAGGGTGAGCTCCGCCACGAAGTAGGTGGCGGTCAGCCAGGCGACGGTCGTCGAGCTGACCTCCACGCCCCCGTGCTGCGGCAGCTCGGCCAGGTAGTAGACCAGCAGCCCTCCGGTCAGCCCCGTGCTGAAGCGGAGGGTGAAGGTGCCGAAGAGGACGGCGCTGAGCGAGCGATCCACGCCGCCGAAGCGTAGCGGCTCGCCGCGCCGGGCGTGGGGTCAG
>JBOGSY010000100.1:0-7039 GCA_050691915.1 Candidatus Limnocylindria bacterium
GGGCTCGGCCGTGGCGCTGGGCGCGGGAGACGCCCGCTCCCGCGGCGCCACGACCGCCTCCGCCCGGCGCAGGGTCACGGCCACGTCCACCCCGTCCAGGTGCGGGACCACGTCGGCACGCACCACGTGGAGCGGAGGGGTGGCCTCGATCCAGGCCGGCTGGGTGATGCCGCCGTAGTTCCACCAGTCGGCCAGGCCCCACGGCACGATGTCGTTGCGCAGCCCCCAGGCCGGGTTGTCGACCCGCACCGTGATGCTGTTCCGGATCCCCGGCTGCAGGTGCGAGGCCACGTCGAACGCGAACGGCGTGGAGCCGCCCTCGTGGTAGCCCAGGTAGCGGCCGTTGACCCACACGTCGGCCAGGTAGTTGACCGCCCCCAGCTTGAGCGTGGCGGCCAGCCCCAGCCAGGCGTTCGGCACGTAGAACGAGCGACGGTACCAGGCTCCCGTCTCGCGGCCGTCGGGCGGCCCGTTCAGGACGCCGGGGACCTGGATCTGCTCCCAGTCCCGATCGTCGAAGCCCGCCTGCTCGCGGCCGGCGGCTTCCGCCAGGATGGCGGGCAGCGAGCGCGAGCGGTCGGTCAGCGACAGGTCGGCGTCGAAGGGGCGACGCTCCACCCGCCAGGCCCCGCCCAGGTCGATCCTCGACCGCGGCTGGGGATCGAAGGTGGGCACCGGGATGCCGTTCTGGATCGCGACCTGGCCGCCCTCGCGGTCCTGCAGCACCAGGGTGGGCGCCAACGAGCCGGGGCGCGGTGCGGGCGCACAGGCCGCCAGCGGAGCGGCCACCAGCATCAGGACGCCCAGGCCCACGCCGATGTGCGGGCGGAATGCGCCCGGTTCCCTCATCGGCCGCCGGTCAGTCGGCCTCCGCGCCGGCGCCGCGCAGAACACGCTGCTCGAGCTGGAACACGTGCGAACTCCTTCCGGGCTGGGGTTTCCCGCCGAACGGAGTGTGCCGCATCGAACGTGCCAGCGCACGCGGCGGGTGGGGCGCTTAACACTCCCATGACGCTGCGCTAAGCGCCGGTTAAGGCCGCGCCGTCACCCTCTGCGCGTAACGTCGTGCGCGTTCGCCGCGGGTCGCCCGTGCATTCATAGCCGGAGGAGTGGCATTGAAGATCCTGCGCAGCCGGGCTGGCAGCCCGCTCTCCATTGGTCTCGTCGGCCTGCTGGTCCTGGCAGCCTGCTCGAATGGAGGCTCGACCAACGGGGACGGCGGTCCAACCGGCTCCGTCTTCGTCTCCGGCTCATCGACGGTGGAGCCCATCTCGCTGGCGAACGCCGAGAAGTTCGCCGGGGTCGAGCCGAACGTGGACATCTCGGTCGAGGGTCCCGGCACCAGCGACGGCTTCGCCCTCTTCTGCGCGGGCGAGAGCGACGTGTCCGACGCGTCGCGCGCCATCAAGCAGGAGGAGATCGACACCTGCGCCGCGAACGACATCGAGTTCATCGAGCTCTACGTCGCGATCGACGGCCTGTCGGTGGTGACCTCCAGCCACAACGACTCGCTCGACTGCCTCAGCTTCACCGACCTCTGGGCGCTGCTCGGGCCCGATGCCCCCGGCAATGGCAGCCGCTGGTCGGACGCGGACAGCCTGGCGCAGGAGACCGCGGAGGCCACCGATGAGGAGTTCGGCGCCATCCACGCCCCCTACCCGGACGCGGCGATCAGCATCACCGCCCCCGGCGAGGAGTCCGGGACCTTCGACTCGTTCGTCGAGATCGTCCTCGACCCGGTGGGCGGGGCGCTCGAGGTGGAGGACGTGACGACAACGGCCAACTACCAGGCCTCGGCGGACGACAACGTCATCATCCAGGGGCTGGCCGGCACGCAGGAGAACCCCTACACCCTGGGCTGGGTGGGCTACGCCTACTACCAGGAGAACACCGACGTGGTGAAGGCGCTCGAGGTCGACGGTCGTGAAGGCTGCGTGGCGCCCACCGTGGAGACGATCGCCTCGGGCGAGTTCCCGATCGCCCGTCCGCTGTTCGTGTACGTCAACGCCCAGCGCGCAGCGGAGAACGAGGCGCTGGCGGCCTTCATCGACTTCTACCTGTCGGACGAGGGACGGGCATCCGTCCCCGAGGTCGGCTACGTCGACATCCCGGACGAGGACTGGCAGGCGACGGTCGCGACCTGGGAGGACCGCACGACCGGGACGCAGGCCGGCGAGTAGCACCCGGTCCCCGCCGGATTAGAGTGTGCGCCGATGGCTTCGATCTCCCCGCCACCCGTCCTGACTCCTTCGGATCTTCGCGGCCATCCCGGCCGGCGTCGCAGCGAGCTGGCGATGCGCCTCGTCTTCCTGTCGGCGGCGACCGCATCGCTGATCATCACCGGCCTCATCGTGCTGGCGCTGGTCGGGGAGGCCTGGAACTTCGTCAGCCGGGTTGACCCCGCCGCGCTGCTGGCGGGTGGCTGGTTCCCGCGGCGTGGCATGTACGACATCCCGACCATCCTGGGAGGGACGCTGCTGATCGCCGGCATCGGGATGCTGATTGCCATTCCGCTCGGGCTGGGGGCAGCCATCTACCTCGCCGAGTACGCCAGCCGCCGCGCGCGGAGCTTCCTCAAGCCGATTCTCGAAATGCTCGCCGCCGTGCCCAGCATCGTGCTCGGCTACTTCGCGCTGCAGTGGATCAGCCCGACCCTGGTGGCGCCAGTCTGCTCGGGAGGCGCATCGGTCTTCAACATGGCGGCTGCCGGCATCGCGGTGGGGATCCTGGTCACCCCGCTGATCGCGTCCGTCGCCGAGGACGCCATGTACGCAGTCCCGCAATCGCTGCGCGAGGCGTCGTACGGCCTCGGCGCCAGAAAGCGGTCGACGAGCATCCGGGTCGTCGTGCCGGCGGCGGTCTCCGGCATCGTGGCCGCCCTCATCATCGGCCTCTCGCGGGCGATCGGCGAGACGATGATCGTGGCCATTGCGGCGGGCGGCACCGGCGGGTCGCTGTTCAGCCTGAACCCGTGCGGCCAGGGCCAGACGATGACGGCCGCCATGACCGCCCTGGCCACGGGCTCCGACCAGGTGCGCGGCGCCGACCTCGCCTACCCGAGCCTCTTCTTCGTGGGGCTGCTGCTGTTCGCCATGACCTTCGCGCTCAACGTGTTCAGCGAGCGCTTCGTTCGGCGCGTCCGGGTGACCTACTGATGGCCAGCCTGGGCTCCGCCGCCTCCACCTCGGCCGATGCCGTGCGGCGTGGCATCAGCGGGCGGCGCCTGGACGTGAGCGGCCGGATCTTCGAGGCTCTGCTGCTGCTCGCCCTGCTGGTCTCGCTGGCCGTTCTGCTGACCCTGCTCACCGACGTGACCAGCCGCGGAATCGGCGTCTTCGTCGAGCGCGGCGTCGACTTCATCGTGTCGCCGCTGTCCAGCGACCCGGCCCGGGCCGGCATCGGGCAGGGACTGTTCGGCTCGCTGATGCTGATGCTGATCGTGGCCGCGGTGGCGTTCCCCATCGGGATCGGGGCCGCCATCTACCTCGAGGAGTACGCCCACGACACCACCCTGACCCGCTTCTTCACCGCCAACATCCGCAACCTGGCGGGCGTCCCGTCGATCGTCTACGGCCTGCTGGGCCTGGCCGTATTCGTGATCGCGCTGCGTGGGGTCACCGGCCCGGACGTGCAAGGCCGCAGCATCCTATCCGGGGGGCTGACCCTGGCGGTGGTGGTCCTGCCGATCGTGATCATCACCGCCTCCGAGGCGCTGCGCGCGGTGCCCCGCGGCATCCGGGAGGCGGCCTACGGCGTCGGGGCCACCCGCTGGCAGGTGGTGCGCAGCCACGTCCTGCCGTACGCGGCACCGGGCATCCTGACCGGCACCATCCTGGCCATGGCGCGCGCCTTCGGGGAGACGGCCCCGCTCATCATGGTCGGCGGTGCGGTCAGCTTCCTGAGCACCGGGGATCGCGGCATCGTCGAGACGCTGCAGGGCAAGTACACGACCCTGCCGACCTCGATCTACCAGTGGGTCCAGGAGCCGCGGCGCGACTTCGTGGCTCTCAGCGCGGCTGGCATCCTGGCACTCCTGGTGGCCATCCTGCTGGTCAACGGACTGGCCATCCTCCTCCGAAACCGATACGCCCGAAGGTGGTAGCAAGCTTGACGCCGCAGACGGAAACCCGGCCAGGACCGACAATACGGGTCATGACCACCGGTCACGAGCTCGACGAGCGGGAAGGGATCGCACCCGGGGCGGGGGCGTCGTCGCCGACGCTGGAGCTCCCGGCGGGGGAGGTCGTCTTCGAGCTGGACCGCCTGTCCTGCTACTACGGGACGTTCCGCGCGATTCGCGACGTCTCGCTGCGGGTGCCGAAGAACCGGATCACGGCCATCATCGGTCCTTCCGGCTGCGGCAAGAGCACCCTGCTGCGCAGCTTCAACCGGATGAACGACCTGGTGGACGGCGCCCACATCGAGGGCCAGATCCTGTACCACGGGGTGGACCTGTATGCCGACGGGGTGGACCCGGTCGAGGTCCGGCGCCGGATCGGCATGGTCTTCCAGAAGCCGAACCCGTTCCCCAAGAGCATCTACGACAACGTCGCCTTCGGCCCCAGGGTCGCAGGGTTCAAGGGGGAGATGGACGGCCTGGTGGAGCAGTCGCTCCGGCGCGCCGCCCTGTGGGACGAGGTCAGGGACAAGATCCGCTCGCCCGGGACCGCCCTGTCCGGCGGGCAGCAGCAGCGGCTGTGCATCGCCCGCGCCATCGCGGTGGAGCCCGACGTGATCCTGATGGACGAGCCGTGCAGCGCGCTCGACCCCATCGCCACCCTCAAGATCGAGGAGCTGATGCGGGAGCTCAAGGAGAACTACACGATCGTGATCGTCACCCACAACATGCAGCAGGCCGCGCGGGTGAGCGATGTGACCGCCTTCCTGACGATGGGCGAGGACCGAGCCGGCCACCTGGTGGAGATGGCGCCGACCGACCAGCTCTTCACGTCGCCCCAGAATCGTCTGACGGAGGACTACATCACCGGCCGGTTCGGCTGAGGGAGGCGGAATGGAGCGCAGGATGGAGCCGGAGCCAGGCCAGGAACCGATGCCGCCCGAGGCGGACGGGCCGGCCTCCCTGCGCCGCACCTTCGAGGAGCAGCTGCAGACCGCCAAGGACGACGTCCTGCGTCTGGGCGGCATGGTGGAGGGCCAGCTCCAGCGGGCGGGGCAGGCGCTGATCGAACGCGACGTGGAGCTGGCCGACAACGTCCGCTGGGCGGACGCGGAGGTCAACGAGCTGCAGCGCCAGATCAACCTGGGCATCGCCTCGGTGATCGCCCGCCAGGGGCCCATGGCCCGCGACCTGCGCGAGCTGCTGTCGCTGTACCACGCCGCGGCGGAGCTGGAGCGGATGGGCGACTACGCGACCAACATCGCCAAGCTGGCGCAGCAGCTGGCCTCCGAGCCGGAGATGCCGCTCTTCCACCAGATCCCGCGCATGGAGGAGCTCTGCCGCCAGCAGCTGCGGGCCGCCATGCGCGCGCTCGTCGACGTCAGCGAGGCGGAGGCCCGGGCGGTGTGCGCCGGCGACGACGAGATCGACCACCTCTACAACAGCGTCTACGAGGACGCCCTGACCCTGATGGAGGGGTCCCCGGAGCGCGCCCGGCAGGCGACCCACATGCTCTTCGCCGCGCACCACCTGGAGCGGCTGGGGGACCGGGTCACCAACATCGGCGAGGACGTCGTCTTCCTGGCCACCGGCCAGATCGAGGATCTCAACCCCTGACCGGCCGGCCGGAAGCCAGCCCCGGGCGCCAGCCATGAGGCGACGCATCCTGGTCGTGGAGGACGACCGCACCCTGCGCCAGGCGCTGACCTTCAACCTGACGCGCGAGGGCTACGAGGTCCGCGTGGCGGTGGACGGGGAGCAGGCGCTGGCCGCGGCGCGCGACCCGGCCCTGGACCTGATCCTGCTGGACGTCATGCTGCCCGGCATGAGCGGCCTGGAGGTGCTGCGCGTCATCCGAGCCGAAGGGGTGGCCACCCCGGTCATCGTGCTCTCGGCCAAGGGCGAGGAGATCGACCGGGTGGTGGGCCTCAAGGTCGGGGCCGACGACTACGTCCCCAAGCCCTTCAGCCGGCCGGAGCTGCTGGCCCGGATCGAGGCGGTCCTGCGCCGCCAGCGGCGGGCCGAGTCGCTGGCCGACGAGCCGCCGGAGACGGTGCGCAGCGGGCGGCTGGTGGTGGACGTTGCGCGCCGCGAGGCAAGCTTCGGCGGTGAGCCGCTGCGGCTGACCGCCCGCGAGTTCGACCTGCTGGCCCACCTGGCCGCACACCCCGGCCGCATCTTCACCCGGGACCAGCTGCTGGCCCGGCTGTGGGGCCTGGACTACGAGGGCGACGGGCGGACCGTGGACGTCCACGTCTCGTGGCTGCGCAACAAGCTGCGCCAGCGCGACGGTCACAATTACTTCCGCACCGTGCGCGGGGTGGGCTACGCCTTCGCGCCGCGTCCCGAGCCCGCGGCCCAGGCCTGACCGATGATTCCCGATCCTCTGGCCGCGGCGGCCTTCGAGGCGCTGCTGGCGCGGACTGGCGGGACACTGCTGCTGCTGATCGACGACCGGCTGCGGGTGACGCGGGCCGGCGCCGAGGCGGAGCGCCTGGCCGAGCGGCCGGTCGCCGAGCTGCAGGGCATGAGCCTGATCGCGGCCTTCGGGTCGGTGAGCCTGGACGCGGTGGCACGCCAGGCCCTGGCCGGCGGCGGCCCGGTCGCCGGCGAGGCGGAGCTCGGCCGGCTCGGGCGCCGCACCTTCGCGGTGGATGCCGTGCCACTCCCCGGCGGCGGGCTGGTCCTGTCGCTGCACGAGATCACCACCCTGCGCCGGGTGGAGCGGGTCCGGCGCGACTTCGTGGCCAACATCAGCCACGAGCTGCGGACGCCCCTGGCGTCGATCAAGCTGCTGGCCGAGACGCTGGCCGGCGGCGCGGTGGACGACCCCCGCACGGCGCGCGATTTCACCCACCAGATCGAGCGGGAGGTGGACCACCTGGCCCAGCTGGTGGACGAGCTGCTGGAGCTGTCGATGAT
>JBOGSY010000101.1:0-7005 GCA_050691915.1 Candidatus Limnocylindria bacterium
GTCATCTTGGGACCGACGTACTTGAAGCCCACGCCGGTCTCGTAGGCCCGCGTGCCGAAGATCTCGGCCAGCCGCGGAGCCATGGAGGTGGTGGTCACGGTGTAGACCGCCGGGCCGATCTGTCCACGCACCTCGAGCAGGTACCAGTACAGCAGGCCGTAGACCTGGAGCTGGTTGACGAAGACGCCCTCCTCGGTGGCCATCCCGACCCGGTCGGCGTCGCCGTCGAAGGCGATCCCGATGTCGGCGCCCCAGCGCGGGATCTCCTGCAGCCACTCGTCGACGTTGGGGCGGATGGGCTCCGGGTTGAGGCCGCCGAAATACGGGTTGCGCTCCGTGTGCAGCTCCCGGATGGTCAGCCGCCCGTCGCCGAGCAGGCGCGTGAACCAGCCGGCGCCGGACCCGAACAGCGGCTCCACCAGCACCCGTCGCTCCGCCGCCCGGAGCTTGTCCAGGTCCACGATGCGCTCCAGCTGATCGCGAAAGGGCGGGTAGGCGTCGAACTCCTCCACCAGGCCGCCGGCCAGCGCGTCGTCGTATAGGCGGCGCGGCGGCGGCTCGTCCTCCGGGTGGCGGTCCATGGTCGCCTCGATCCGGCTCAGCATCTCCGGCGCCGCGGCGCCGCCGGTGTCGGCCTTGACCTTGAAGCCGTTGTCGGTCCATGGGTTGTGGCTGGCGGTGATCACGATCCCGGCGCCCGCCCCCAGCTCCCGCGTGAAGAAGCTGCCCACCTGGGTCGGCACCGCCTCGGGCGGGACGAAGGAGCGGATGTCATGCGCCGCCAGGACCTCCACGCAGGCGCGGGCGAAGTGCTCGGATGCGAAGCGGCGGTCGTGGCAGACCACCACGCCCCGGTCGGCGGCGCCGATCTCCTGCAGGTGCTCGGCCACGCCCCGCGCGCAGCGCCGCACGTTGTGGAAGGTGTAGTCCTCGGCGATTGCGGCGCGCCAGCCGTCGGTTCCGAACTTGATCTTCGTCACTCGTGCGTATGGTAGCGAGCGGGACCGCCGATTGGCAGTCTGGCCCGTGCTGAGCCGTCGCCAAGGGCCCACGGGCCGCGCCAGCATGGGTAGGAGACGACCGGAGCGCCCTGCCTGATCCGCGCCCCACACTTCGGGGCCCGATGAGATCGGCCTCACCGACTGCGGCAGCCCTCCCGGTGCTGAGGGCTGCCTCTTCGCGCCGCGAGACGGCCCTTGCGATTCACGAACCGATGCCACCCCTGCGTGGGCTTGCACCTCTCCACGTCAACGACGGGGATCGCTCAGAGCTGCCAAGTCATCGGCAGCCGCGGGTCCGGCTTGTAGACGCAGAAGGCGCCGGTCCGGATGGTGGCTTCCAGGTGACGTCCCAGCGCCGGATGCTGCTTGGCGATCCGCACCAGGGAGGCGCGGATGGCTCGCGTCACCGAGATGCGCGCGCGCTCCGCTGGAGAGCCTACGTCGCGGTTCCGCCCGCCGAGCCCGATGGCGCCGGCCAGCTCGCGCTCCAGGGCCTCCATCTCGCCGCGGGCGCGGACTGCGCGTTCCGGGTCGTTCCACGCGTCCGCCTCGGCAACGTCGGCAGCGAGGTCGGCGAGACGCTCGCATAGGCCGCTTTCGCCTCATCGTCGAGCGCCGGGCCGAGGCCGCCGAAGGCGTCGCGATTGGCGCCGGTGAGTTCGGATGCCGACGCCCTGGCCGCCAACGGCGCGCCAGCCGAGGTCGGGACGCCCGCCAGGTCGAGAGCGTGGAGCTCGCGGCCGGGCTCGGCCAGGAGGCGCGCGAGCAGGCGCATGCCCTTCGCGTCCCGCATGCGCAGGGTCGTGCCATCGAAGGCGACGGTCCAGTACTCGCCCTCGCGACGGAAGACGGCGGTGCTCGTTGCCGCCTCGGCGGACGGCTCGACCCCTTCGGCGCCACCCAACCGGCGCTGGAGCGCCGTCATGCCGGTGCGCCGGGCGGTCTCAAGCACAGCGCGTTCGAGCGTTGCCGCTCGTTCAGCATCCTGCGGCGCGCCACGCCGCCGGAGCAAGGCGGCCAGATCTGCCCGGGTGTGTGCCACCCACGGAGGCACTCCCAACCGTTCGTTCACCGCGATTCCGGCCTCGAAGTGGCGCTCCGCGTCCGCGTCCCGTCCGAGCGCAGCGGCCAGCAGCCCCAAGTAGCGGTCGACGGCGCCCATGCTCCCCTCGGGATGACCGACAGCGTGGCCCCCGGCGAACGGCAGGAGCTGGCGGTAGAGGAACGCCGCCGAGGGGTGATCCAGTGCCGCGGCTGCCTCGCTGGCGAGGGCCATCCCGAGCAGCCACTCACAGTCGCGGTAGAGCGCCTTGAACTCGTCGGCCGCGAGCTCGTCGATCACCGTCCGCGCCTCGTCCGCCCGCCCCGCGTCGAGAAGCAGGCAGGCGAGCGCCCCGCGGTGCAGGGGGTACCACGGGAACTCGACGACAGATGCGCGCACGCTCGCCTCCTCCCCGGCCCCGCGACCCTGTTCACGGCCGAGCAGGAATCGATGCATTCGATACCCCGACACGTCATCCTGGATGGGCGTCGTCGGAAGCCCCGGCTCGATCTCATGCGCCATCAGCTCCTCCGCCAGCGCGTAGTTGCCCTCCATCAGGGCGAACACGGTTCGGTACGCCCGGGTGAGCCAGAGTTGCGCGGGCTGCCGGAGCTCACGGGCGAGGGTGAGGACGGTGTCCATGCGTGCTTGCGCATCGGGGATGCGGCCAAGGTCGAGGTAGGTGATGCAGAGCACCAGGTGCGCGTCGATCGTCCGCTCGGCGTCCCCAACCGACTCGGCCACCGCCAGCATCTCGTTGGCCACGGCCAGGCGCTCATCGGCGTTTTCGGCCACCCAGGGGGCCCAGTAGAACCCGACCAGGGCGTAGCCGACCGTGGCCGGATCGTCAAGCTGGCGGGCCATGTCGACCGCCTGCTGGCTGAGCGCACGCCGTTGCTCCTGGCGCGCGGGATCGCTGCGCCAGGCGCATGCGAGCCGGGTGAGAAGGCGCACCCGCAGGCCGTCGTTCGTGCCACCCAGCATGACCAGGGCGTCCTGGAGCAGCGGAATAAGGTGCGGATCGTGTCCAACCCGCGCCCAGAAGAAGCGCCCGCCATAGCCGAGCACCGCACGGGCCAGGGCCTCGGGCGCTCCCTGCCGGCGAGCCAGCTCGGCAGCGGCATGGAAGGTCTCGCGGCTGGCGGGCAGGTCCCCCGCCCGTGCTTCCGCCTCCCCCAGCCGGAGGAGCATGTCGAGGCGCTGCTCGGAGTCGGTCGGCGCGTGCAGGTCAAGCACCGCCAGACCCATCCGATGCAGCCTGGCGGCCTCCTCGTACGCAAGCGACCGCAGCGCAAGGTCGCCCGCCTGCCGGGCGTATTCCACCGCAAGCACCCATGCTGGGCGGCCGCTGGGATCCGGCTCCGTGTCCCCGGCCCGCGCCGCCTCCATGTAGTGGTACGCCAGTTCGGCGAGGTGCGCCTCTGACGCCGATCCGTACAGTGACAGCAGCGTGTCGGCGATGCGTCGATGCAAGCTCATTCTCCGGCCAGGCGGCAGCTCGTCGTAGAGCGTCTCGCGAATCAGGTCGTGGGCGAACCTGAACCTGCCGAGCGTGCCCGGCACCGGGCCTACCAGGCCGACGCGCGTGGCTTCACCGATTCGATCGAGTACCTCCTCCGGGTTGCGGCCGATGATCCGGCGCAGCACCTCGACAATGAATTCCGGGCCAAGCGCGGCGGCATGGATCAGCAGGTCGGCGGTCTCCGGCTCCAGGTGCCGAATGCGGCGGACGATGACGTCGCGGATGCCGGCCGGCAGCGGCAGTTGGAGCTCCTGGCCGGTGCCCACGTCGCCGAGCCGACCCTCCGCCGCCAGCAATCGGATCGCCTCCCCTAGGAAGAGCGGATTGCCTCTGGTCTCGCGCACGATGGCATTGACCAGGCTTGATCGGGGCTGGATCCCGGCGGTTGCTTCGATCAGCAGCCGCACCGGCGCCTCGCCAAGTCCGGCAAGGCTGAGGGTGATCGTCGTCGGCTGCCGGGCGATCTCCGCAACCGCTTCGCCGAGGACAGGATCACCCGCCAGCTCCGCTCCGCGGTAGGTGCAGACCACCATCACCGGCGCGTCACCCAGCTCGGCTGCCACGAAACGCAGATAGAGCAGCGTGGGGAGGTCCGCGGCGTGCAGGTCATCGATCACCACCAACAGCGGGTTCACCCGCGCGACGCGGCGCAGGAAAGATGTCGATGAATCGAAGAGCTGGAACCGCGCCGATTCCGATTCGATGTCGAGCGAGGGGGGAAGGTCGCCGAAGCGCTCGCGAAGGTCTGCCACCATCTGCGCGATATCCGCCGCGCCTGCACCGAGCTGGTGACGCAGCTCGTCATCGTCTGTGCTGCGGATGATCGTGCGGAAGACCTGCACCCACGGCCAGTAGGGCGGGGCTCCGGCGCCCTCCCAGCAGCGGCCCACCACGACTCGGAACCCTTCTTCTCGGGCGCGGATGGCATGCTGGTCAGCAAGGCGGCTTTTGCCGATCCCGGGCTCGCCTCCGATCAAGGCCACCCGGCCATGTCGCTGTGCCGCTTCGGTCAGCGCGCCGTGCAGGATTTCGAGCTCAGCCTCGCGGCCAACGAACGGCGTCCCAGATCCCGGTGCGGTATCGGTTCGATCGGTCATCATGGTCGTTGCGCTGGCACCTTTGACGGACGTGAGCGGTCCTGGATCGCCGTCAGTAGCGGGGAGGATAGCGCCGGCAGGTCCGCGAGGGCCATGGTGGGAGGGCCGGTCCAGGCCCTCCCCAGGTGGCGAATCATCAATCGCCATTGCCCACGCCGCGCGGGGCGGAGAGCTGCCAGCCATCGATGACGTCGTCGCCCGCGGTGCCCACGCCGCGCGGGGCGGAGAGCTGCCAGCCATCGATGACGTCGTCGCCCGCGGTTCCCACGCCGCGCGGGGCGGAGAGCATCCAGCCATCGATCAGCTCTGCAGGGGCTGCTGGAACCGTGACCGACGCGGGGCTGGGCCGAGCCGCGAAGAGCGCGATTGCCACCGACAGCACTGCAAGCGCTCCTACCCCGACCAGCGTCGGTGCCAGCCGACGAGCGCTGCGCGGCATTGAGCCGATGATCTGCCCGGGGGTTCGTGTGACCTGTGCCATGTCGTTTGTCCTCTCTACGATGGGGGGAAGTGCTTCACTCCCAAGGCGTGAGGCGGCACGGAACGACGGTGACTTCCAAGGGAACGGCGCCGCCCGGCAGGGGGAACGAACGTGCGGCCTACGTCTTGGCCGTCGTGGCCGTCCTGCGATCGGCGAGCGTGGCAAGCCGGTCGAGCTCGGCCTGGAGCTCTGCCAGTACCGGCTTGATGCGCTGGCGGGGCGCCACTCGAAGAATCCTGCCCTGCTCCAGCCGGATGCGGCCAAAAGGCAGGGGCAGTAGCATGCGGTCCCATCGACGAGTGAGGCGCAGCAGGGGGCGCGAGGCGAGGGCCAGAGGCTGGACCGGCAGGCCGGACTCGCGGGCCACGATGAGGACGCCCGGCTTCGCCACGCGGTACGGTCCCTCAGGACCGTCGCAGCTGACCATGAGGCTGCGCCCCGAGCGGCCGACCGCGGCCATGGCGCGCGCCACGCTCGCCGCCTCGGCACGAGACCGGGCGCCGGGATCGGGGAGCGTCACCGCCCCGCCGTCGAGAGCGTCGAGCATTGTGTTCATGACGACCCCCCGGAACCGGCGCGTGCTGAACGAGACGATCCGCGCATCCTGCCGGAGGCGCACGGCAGCGACCGCGACGGCCAGGTTCGACTCGTGCCAGACGGCGAAGATGACCTGGCCCTGGTTGATCGGATCTCCGGAAAAGCGCGCCGTGCGAACCACAAGCCGTACGTATTGGGCGATCCCCCGGCCAAACAGGCGCGCCAGCCAGGCCAGCCGGACGGCGTCCTCCACCACCAGCTCCCGGGACGGACCGATGGGTGCCGGCTCCATGCGTCCGCTACAGGTACGACTCGCCGGCCTTCTCGGCGATCTCGTCCAGGACCGGCTTGATCTCCTCGGCCCGGTCGCGGGCGCAGACCAGCAGGGCGTCCGGGGTGTCCACAATGATCACGTCGCGCAGGCCCACGGTGACCACCAGCCGCTCGCCGGCGTGAACGAGCACGCGCTCCGAGCCGCGGTCCAGGTGGCGACCGGACGCCACCAGGCTGTCCCCGCTCTGCGCCGAGAGCGCCTCCAGCAGGGCGGACCAGGAGCCGATGTCGCTCCAGCCGGCCTCCAGCGGGACGACCGCCACCCGCCCCTCGGCCGCCGCGGCCTCCGCGATGCCGGCATCGATCTGGATCGCGGGCACCTGCTCCAGGATGTCGCGGACGTCGCTCATCCAGCCCGGCGTGCGGGTGAGGGCCGCGATCCGGTCGAGCGCCTCGGCCAGCGCGGGCTGGAAGCGCTCCAGCGCCTGGCGAAAGGCGTAGACCCGCCAGACGAAGATCCCGGCGTTCCACAGATACCCGCCGTCCGCCAGGAAGCGGCCCGCCTGCTCGGCGTCGGGCTTCTCGACGAAGCGATCGACCAGGGCGGTGGGCAGGGCCTGGTGCAAGCGCTCGCCGACCTTGACGTAGCCGTACCCGGTCGCCGCGTGCTTGGGCGGGATCCCGAGCGTCACCAGGTAGCCGCGCTCGGCGGCGCGCATGGCCTCGCGCATCGCCGCGCTGAAGGCATCCTCCTGGGCGATGAAGTGGTCGGCCGGCAGGACCAGGGCGATCTCGTCCGACTCGCGGCGGGCGAGCACCGTCGCCAGGCCGGCGGCCACGGCCGTCGAGCGCGCCAGCGGCTCGCCCAGCACGTTGTCCGGCGGCAGGTGCGGCAGCTGCTCCTGGGTGGCCCTGACGTGGGCCTGGGAGGTGATGACGTAGATGTCGTGCGGCTTGAGGAGGCCACCCAGGCGCGCCACGGTCTGCTGGAGCAGGCTCGTGTCGCCGGTCAGTGCCAGCAGCTGCTTGGGGGAGCGGCGCCGGGAGAGCGG
>JBOGSY010000102.1:0-6974 GCA_050691915.1 Candidatus Limnocylindria bacterium
TCCTCCAGCAGCGCCGCCACCTCCGGCGGCAGGTCCGTCACCGTCGGTCGCCCGCCGGCCATGGCGCGCGCCGCCCGATGGGGCGGCCGTCGGCCTCGCGTTCCAGCTTGTGGGCTCCCATGGTCTCCGGGTCGTAGCGCAGGCGCTCGACCGGGCGCCCGCCGACCAGGTGCTCGCGCACGATCTCATCGGCGTCGTCGGGGGTGAGCGCCGCGTACCAGACCGCGTCGGGGTAGACGACCGCCATCGGTCCATTCCCGCACTGGCTGAAGCAGCCGGCGTGGTTGACGCGCACGCGCTCGGACGCCCCCGCTTCCCGCACCGCCTCCTTGAGCGCGGCGTGGACCCCGATCCCGTCGCCGTCCACCGACGGGCACCACTCGCCGCCGGTGCAGACGAAGACGTGTCGCTCGAAGACGGGCATGGCTCTCACCCACTGCGTTGGCGCCGTGCGGGCGCGAAACGTACTCCTGACCCCGCACCGAAAGTACCGTGTCTCCCGACGGCACCTCAACCTTACTATCCGACCAGAAGCCGAGCCCTCCGCACCCAAGCCCTTCTGGGCCGGCAGGAATACACCGCTCTGGTGGAGGCAACAGCCACCGATGATGACAAACGAGGTCGGGAAGCTGCTCACGGCGTCCGAGGTCGCCGAGATGCTGCACCTGCACGTCAACACGGTCAAGCGACTGGGCGACCGCGGCGAGATCCCGTTCTTTCGGGTGACGCGGCGCGGCGACCGGCGCTTCCGGTACGACGACGTGCTGGAGTTCCTCCGCCGCGACAAGTAGCCCAAGCGCAACCGACGCACGCCCCGGACCGATCCGGGACGGACCCCGTCCCCGCCAGGGGGCACGAACGACCGCCGAGGTGCCATTTCTCGGCGGTCGCTCGCTGTCTGGGATAATGCGCGCCCGATGACCGATGAACCGCGCCTCCGACTGGCCGAGGGCCAGCGCCTGCTGGACGCCGGCGACCCCGACGGGGCGCTGACCGTCCTGGCGCCACTGGTCGGCCACCCCGACCCGGAGCTCGCGGGCGACGCCTGGCTGGCGGTGGCCACCGCCCGCTACCGCAACGACGACGAGGAGGGGGCGCTGGCAGCCTGGCAGCAGGCTGCCAACCTGGGTGGACCGATGGCCTGGCTGGGCTGGCGTTCCGCCGCCGAGCAGCATGTCCGCAACGGCGACCTGGAGGAGGCGATTGCCGCGTACCGCGAGGCCGATCGCCGCGCGCCGGCGCACGAGCGCGGGCCGATCGCCAACCGCATCGCCTGGCTCCTCAAGGAGACGGGCCACGACTTCGCCGCCCGCCGGCAGTTCAACCGCGCCCGCGGCGCCTACGCCACCTACCCGGCCTACGTGACGTGGGCCGTCGTGATCGCCAACCTGGCCGTCTTCGCCCTGGACGGCGTGCTCAGCAGCTTCGCCAGCGTCGAGCTCTTCGGCTTCGGTGGGCCGCTGGTGGAGGCCGGCCTGATCTTCGCCCCGGCGGTGGCGGACGGGGAGTGGTGGCGCATCTTCACCAGCGCCTTCCTGCACCTGGGCCTGCTGCACCTGGCCTTCAACATGTACGCGCTCTGGCTCTTCGGCCCCATCATCGAGCAGCTGTACGGGCACGTGGAGTACGCGCTCCTGTACGTCCTGTGCGCGGCCGGCGGCAGCGTGCTCACCATCCTGGTGGCCCCGGAGCAGGCGGCGGCCGGGGCGTCGGGGGCCATCTTCGGCCTCTTCGGCCTCGCCTTCGTCGTGTCGCGCCGCCGCCACCTGCTGCTCGGCCCGCAGGCGCGCGCGCTCCTCTCGCAGGCCGGCGGGCTGCTGCTCATCAACCTGGTGATCACCTTCACCATCCCGCGCATCAGCTGGACCGGCCACCTCGGCGGGCTCGCCGTGGGCGTCCTGCTGGGGCTGCTGCTGGCACCCCGCAACGTTCCCACCCTGGGAGGGCTGTGGCGGGCGCCGGACGGCAACGCCATGGCCGGCGGCTCGCCGGCCGGGGTTCGGGTCATGGCCTACCTGGCCGTCGCCGCCATCCTGGTGGCCGGCACCTGGGTCGCGGTCCAGCAGGTCGGCTGACATGTGCCACGACCTGGACGCCCGACCGCCGCTGCCGCCCATCCGCGGCGCCGCGGGCGACGCCGGCGAGCTGGTCGTGACGTCGGCCGACGGAACGCAGGTGGCGGCCTACGCGGCCAGGGCGGCGACGGCCGGCGGGCCCGGCATCGTGATCCTGCCGGACGTCCGCGGGCTGCATCCGTTCTTCGAGGAGCTGGCCCTGCGCTTCGCCGAGGCCGGCGTCCACGCCGTGGCGATCGACTACTACAGCCGCACCGCCGGCACCGGCCGACGGGGAGAGGGCTTCGACTACCAGGCCCACGTCGCGCAGATGCGCCCGGAGACGATGAACGCCGATATCGCGGCCGCGGCCGCCCTGCTGCGCTCTCCCGAGGGTGGGGCCGCGACCCGGGTCTTCACGGTGGGCTTCTGCATGGGCGGCCGGCTGAGCTTCGTGCAGGCCGCCGCTGACCTTGGCCTGGCCGGGGTGATCGGCTTCTACGGCCCACCGACCGATACCCACCGCACCGGAATGCCTGCCCCGGTCGAGGTCGCCGACCGCTTCGCCTGTCCCGTCCTGGCGCTGTGGGGCGGCGCGGACCGGGGAATCACCCCGGACGCCATCGAGGAGTTCAGCGCCGCCCTGCGCCGGGCCGGCGTCGAGCATCGCAGCGTGGTCTACCCGGGCGCGCCGCACTCCTTCTTCGACCGGCGAGCCCGCGACTTCGCCGAGGCGTCGGACGACGCCTGGCGCGAGATGCTGGACTTCATCGGTCCCGCCGCCTGACCCTGGACAGCCGGCGCGAGCGCCGGCTCAGGCGCCGACCGCTGGCTGGCCTTCGGCGATCGGCTTGGGCGCGGCCGGCTTCATCGGTCGCAGGTAGAGCGCCAGCACGATGGTCACGTAGGCCAGCCAGGCGACAAGCGTCACCCACTCGGGGGTGCTGGAGTAGCCGAACAGCGCGCGGAGCAGCTGCCCCAGGACCAGGATCGGCCCCTCCTCGGCGACGTCGCCGCTGTGCGGCAGCACCGCGCTGATGTCGAAGGCGCGACCCGTGCCGAAGGTGATCCAGCCGGCCTCCACGAACTCGTGGATGGCGTACCCGAGCAGCCCGCCCGCGATGAAGATGAGGCCGATGCCAGTCCAGCGGAAGAAGGTCTGGAGGTTGATCACGCGCGCCCCGCGGTAGAAGCCGAAGCCCAGCCCCACCGCCACGGCGATGCCGATCACCGCCCCAACCAGGGTGCTGGCCGCACCCGCATTCGCCTCCGAGGCGGCGGTCACCTGGCCCAGCAGGAAGAGCGATGTCTCCAGGCCCTCGCGAATGACCGCGGTGAAGGCCAGGATCGAGAGGCCCCAGATGCCGCCCTCGGTCAGGGCCCGATCGACGCCGGCCTGGAGCTCGCCCCGGATGTTGGCCGCGGTGCGCCGCATCCAGAACAGCATCCAGGTGACCACCGATGCGGCCAGGAGGGTGGCGAATCCCTCGAAGATCTGCTCCGCCGGCTCCTCCAGCCCGTGGATCGTGACGAAGAGCACGATGCCGACCCCGATGCTCAGCGCGATCGCGACCCCGCTGCCGACCCAGATCCGGCCGAAGTGGCGTTGGTTCCCGGTCTTGGCGAGATAGGCGAGGATGATGCTCACGATGAGTGCCGCCTCGACCCCCTCGCGGAGGCCGGTCAGCAGGCCGGTGGTCAGAAAGCCGACGTCCAAGGCAGGAGCTCCTGTGCTGGTGGGTGGTGGAACCGCGGAGCCGCGGCCGAGTTAGGCTAGCCTAACCTCCAGCGTCAGTCAAGGCGAACTACCGGCGTTCCGGTCGGAATTACGGCCGTGCCGCGAACGACGGCCGCGAATCGGTAGAATCGCCGGAATGTCCATGATCGACTTCAGCCTGACCGATGCGCAGCGCGAGGTGCAGCGCACCGCGCGCGCCTTCGCCGAGCGCGAGATCCTGCCGCGCATCCACGAGCTGGACGCCACCGCCACCTACGACCGTGGGCTCTACCAGAAGATGGGCGCGGAGGGCTTCCTGGGCCTCCCCATCCCGGAGCGCTACGGCGGGGCCGGCTTCGACTACATCGCCTTCGCCCTGCTGTGCGAGGAGATGGAGCGGGCGGATACCGCCTTCAGGGTGATCCTGTCGGTCCACACCGGCCTCAACTCGCTCACCCTGCTGCAGTGGGGCAGCGAGGAGCAGAAGCAGCGCTACCTTGTCCCCCAGGCGCGCGGCGAGAAGCTGGCCACCTTCGGCCTCACCGAGCCGGGCGTGGGGTCCGATGCCGCCAACCTGTCGACCACCGCCCGCCGCGACGGCGACCGCTACCTCCTCAACGGTTCCAAGATCTGGATCAGCCTGGCCGACACGGCCGATAACGTCCTGGTCTTCGCCACGGTCGACAAGAGTGCCGGACACCGCGGCATCACCGCGTTCATCGTGGAGCGCTCGTTCCCCGGCTTTTCCTCCGATTCGCTGCACGGCAAGCTCGGGGTCCGGGCGGGCAACACCGGGATCCTGTACTTCAACGACTGCGAGGTGCCGGCCGCCAACCGGGTCGGTGAGGAGGGGGAGGGCTTCACCATCGCCATGAGCGCCATCGACCAGGGGCGCTACACGGTCGCGGCGGGATCGGTTGGGCTGGCGCAGGCCTGCCTGGACGCATCGGTCAAGTACGCGCACGAGCGCAAGGCGTTCGGCTCGGAGATTGGCGAGCACCAGCTCGTCAAGCAGATGATCGCGCGGATGTACCAGGGCACCGAGGCCGGCCGCCTGCTGGTCTGGAAGGCCGGCTGGAAGAAGAACCGCGGCGAGCGGAATACGCGCGAGACGTCGCTGGCCAAGTGGTTCGCGACCGACCACGCCGTGGCCTCCGCCCTGGACGCGATCCAGATCCACGGCGCCTACGGCTACTCGAACGAGTATCCGGTCGAGCGCTACCTGCGCAACAGCAAGGGATCGGTCATCTACGAGGGCACGTCGCAGATCCACACCCTGATGCAGGCGGACTACCTGCTCGGCTACCGGCGCGATCGCGACCTGCGGATGCCGCAGCCCGCCCACGAGGGCGAGACCTAGCTGTGATGCTTCCGGGCGAGTGGTTGGCGCACTCGCCCGCTCGATCCTTCAGCGATCGGCGAGCGACGCGGCGCGCGCCGCCAGCTCGGCCAGCTCGGTAACCGATGGGTCGTCGGGAAACTCCTGGGCCAGTGCATCGGCCTCCGCCGCCACGCCACCGAGCGTGAAGGCCTGGGCCCAGTAGCTGTCACGCAGCACCTCGGCGAAGGCAGCTGCGGTGGCGGCCAGCCGGAAATGGCGGTCGGCGCCGGCGAACGACGCGGACGTGGCCGCGGCGTCCAGCGCCGCCTCCAGCTCTTGCACCTCGCCGCTGCCGGGCTCGGTCCAGCGCAGGCTGACCGTGCCCATGCGCCCGGCGTCGTCATCGGTCAGCTTGAGCTCGTAGAGCGCGGTGACGGTGTGCCCGGCACCGATGGCTCCCGCCTCGACGCTGTCATCGCGGAACTCCTCGTCCGCGATATCGCGGTTCTCGAAGCCGATGAGCCGGTAGCGCTCGACGACGGCCTCGTCCCATGCGACCTGGACCTTGGCGTCCAGGGCCACCGTCACCAGGGTCGAGGTGAGCTCGTCGACGAAGAGGCGCTCGGCCTCCTCGATGGTGTCGACGTAGGCGTAGAAGCCATCGCCGTCGTCGGCCAGCTGCTCCATCAGCACGTCGTTGTAGTTGCCCATCCCGAATCCAAGGGTGGCCAGCTGGATGCCGTCGCCGGCCTCGCTCCGGATCCGGGCCAGGATCGACTCCGGCCCGGTGCTGCCGACGTTGGCCACGCCGTCGGAGGCCAGGATGACGCGGTTGACACCGCCCTCGCGGAAGGCCTGGCGCGCCAGCCGGTAGCCCAGCACCAGCCCGGCCTCGGCGTTGGTGGCGCCCTCCGGCTGCAGCGAGTCGATGGCCCCCATGATCTCCTCGATCCGCGTCAGCTGCGTCGGCTCCAGGACGACCCGCGCGGTGCTGCCATAGACCACGATCGCGACGCTGTCCGCCTGGCGGAGCTGCGCGGTCAGCAGCCGCAGCGACTCCTTGACCAGCTCCAGCCGGCTCTCCATGGCCATCGAGCCGGACACGTCCACGACGAAGGTGAGGGCGGCGTCGGGCCGAGCCTCCGGGCTCATCCCGCGGCTCTGGACCACGATCCGGGCGACCTGGTAGCGGTCGTTCTGGACGAAGGGAGTCGGGGCGCCGTCGACATGGATCGCGAAGGCCTCGGCGATGGGGGCTGCCACGCCGGTCGGAAAGTAGTTGACGAACTCCTCGACCCGGATGCCGTCGCGCTCCGGCAGGTTTCCGTCCGCGAGGTACCGGCGCGCCACGGTGTACGAGCCGGTGTCCACGTCCAGCGCGAAGGTCGACAGCGGGTCATCCTCCGTGTCGACGAACGGGTTGACCCCGGGGTTCTCGAAGAAGACGTCCGGGTACGGCTCGTCGTTGGGCGGGACCAGGCCGCCCTGGCCGGGAGGTGGATCGGTGAGGGGCGGCCTGGGCCGCTCGCCGCCGATGCTGGATGCCGGACTGCCGCTGCACGCCGCCAGGACGAGCGCGGCCAGAATCGCAGGAACGATCCGCAGGCGTGGACGCGCCATGGTTGCCACCTCGCATTCCCTCAGTCATCTGATGGACGTCGCGATCGCGGACGGTGGCCGGCCAGCAGTATCTACCGATTCCGTGGCGGACTGGTTCACCGGAGCCCGGACGCAGCTCGCTTCCGGGGCGGTCGGCGCTCAGCCACTCTCACGAATTCCGCGCCGACCTCGTCCTGTGGCCCGTTGCGGAATCAGTGGTCGTCGGCCGACCGGGGCACGACATCGGCGGATATCGGTCCTGAACCTGGTCGCGATGACCGTC
>JBOGSY010000103.1:0-6974 GCA_050691915.1 Candidatus Limnocylindria bacterium
CCCGCCAGCCCATACGGCGAGCCGGCGCCCGGGATGCGGTTCGTGACCGCGCCCCTCACCGGGGTCTGGTACTCGGCCCCATCGCCCGGCGCGCGGGCGTACGTCCACGAGGGGAGCGAGGTGGGGGTCGGCTCGGTCATCGGGCTGATCGAGGCCATGAAGCTGTTCAACGAGATCAAGTCGGATACGGCGGGTCGCGTGACCCGCACCCTCGTCGAGACCGGCACGCTGGTGAAGCGCCAGCAGCCCCTGCTCGAGGTCGACCCCGGCGGATAGGAGAGGCAGAGCATGACGACAAACGCGGTGATCACCGGCTGGGGGATGTACGCGCCCCGGCGCGTCCTGACCAATGACGACCTGTCGCGGATGGTCGACACGTCGGACGAGTGGATCGTCAGCCGGACCGGGATCCGGGAGCGGCGCATCGCCGCCGACGACGAGACCACGACCACGCTGTCGGTCAACGCCGCGCGCGACGCGCTGGCCGTGGCCGGGGTGGACCCCGCCGAGGTCGACCTGGTGATCGTGGGCACCTGCTCGCCCGACTACCCCCTGCCCGCCACCGCCGTGCTGGTGGCGACCGAGCTGGGGGCCACCCGGGCCGCCGGCTTCGACCTGCAGGCCGCATGCTCCGGCTTCCTGTTCGCCCTGGCCACCGGGACCAGCTTCATCCGCAGCGGGATGTACCGCAACGTGCTGGTCATCGGGGTGGAGGTGCTCAGCCGCTTCCTGGACTGGACCGATCGCAGCACCTGCGTCCTGTTCGGCGACGGTGCCGGCGCGGTGCTGCTCTCCGCCTCCGATCAGCCGGGAGGGCTGCTGGGCTCCGAGCTGTTCAGCGACGGGACCGGCTGCGAGGGGATCATCGTGCCGGCCGGCGGGTCGGCCCACCCCGCCTCGCACGAGACGGTGAACGCCAACCAGCACACCATCCGGATGCTCGGCAGCGAGGTCTACAAGTACGCCACCCGCCAGATGGCCGACTCCGCCGCCAGCGCGCTGCGCAGCGCCGGCCTGACCGTGGACGACGTGGACCAGTTCGTCTTCCACCAGGCCAACCTGCGCATCATCAAGAGTGTGGAGAAGGCGCTGAACATCCCGGAGGACAAGGTCTTCGTCAACATCGAGAAGTACGGCAACACGTCGGCGGCATCGGTCCCCATGGCCCTGGTGGAAGCCGTGGCGGCCGGTCGCATCAAGCAGGGCGACCGGGTCCTGATGGTCGCCTTCGGAGCCGGCTACACCGCGGGTGCCGCGGTGGTCGAGTGGACCGCGGACCCGGCGCGCGCCTTCGTCGCCCCCGGCGAGCAGACGCGGCTGGGCCGCCCGCGGGTCGAGGCCGCCGAGCTGGCCGCGGCACGCTGAGGAGCGACCGATGTTCGACCTCACGGGCAGGGTCGCCCTCGTCACCGGCGCCAGCCGGGGGCTCGGCCGCGCCATCGCCCTGGCCTTCGCACAGCAGGGCGCCGACGTGGCGGTCAACTACCGCGGCAACGCCGACGCGGCCGCCGAGACGGTGACCGGGATCCGCGCCACGGGTCGCGCGGCGGAGGCGATCCAGGGCGACACCTCGGCCGGTCGCGAAGCCTGCGAGGAGATCGTCAAGGCCGCGCTGGACGCCTTCGGCACGGTCGACATCCTGGTCAACAACGCCGGCATCACCCGTGACAACCTGCTGATGCGGATGGACGCCGAGGAGTGGGAGGCCGTCCTCTCCACCAACCTGTCCGGGCCCTTCTGGATGACGCGCGCCATCGCCCGACCCATGATGAAGGCCCGATACGGACGCATCATCAACATGTCGTCCGCCGCCGGCCGGATGGGCAACCCCGGACAGGCCAACTACGCCGCCGCCAAGGCGGGGCTCATCGGCCTCACCAAGACGACCGCCCGCGAGCTTGCCAGCCGGGGGATCACCTGCAACGCGATCGCGCCGGGCCTGATCGAGACCGATCTGACCGCCTCCCTCCCGGAGGCCGCCACCGCCGCGATCAAGACCCTGACCCCGATGGGCTACGTCGGGTCTGTGGAGGATGTGGCCGCCGCCGCGGTCTACCTGGCATCGGACGAAGCGCGCTACGTCACCGGGCAGGTCGTGGGCATCGACGGCGGCATGGTGATGGGCAGCTGACCGCCTCCTCGCCCGGTCGCCGAGCGAGCAGGCGCATGGCCCCGGCACGCCGATTGCTGCCAGAATGGACGCCCAGACCCACCGATCGGTACACGAGAGGAGACCGAATGCTGACCCTTCGCACGCTGCTGCGCCCGACCCGGCGCGTCCGCGCCCACTGCGACATCCCATGCGGCATCTACGACCCGGAGCAGGCCCGCATCGAGGCCGAATCCTGCCTGCGCATCATCGAGAAGCACGATGCCAGCGACGACAAGCTGTTCCGGACCCGATGCATCCACGTCAAGGAGGAGCGCGCGGAGCTGGTCAAGCACCACCTCGACGTCCTCTGGCACGACTACTTCAAGCCGGAGCACGTCGAGAAGTACCCGAACCTGCACGAGACCTTCTGGAAGGCGACCAAGCAGGCCTCCAAGGTCAAGCAATCCCTGGATGCCGGAGCCGCGCGGGAGCTGCTCTCCATGATCGACACCATCGACGAGATGTGGAAGGCCACCGGCGGGCCGGAGAAGACGCGGGTCAGCGGGCGCCCCGCCTGACGGGCCGATGAGCCCGCGCGGGGGCGGCCCCCGGCCCCTCGTCCTGGTCCTGGTGGCGGTGGCGGGGGTGGCGCTCGGGAGCGCGCTCGCCCGGCGCTTCCTGGACGCGGTGGAGGTCGTGGGCGACTCGATGGCGCCGCAGCTCCGACCCGGGGATCGGCTGATCGTGGAGTCCGCCACCTACGCACGCCGGTCGCCGCGGGTCGGGGAGATCGTGCTGGCCGCCGATCCGCGTCGGCTCGAGCGGGAGCTGATCAAGCGGGTCGCGCTGGTCGATCCCGCGGCCGCAACGGTCGACCTGCGCGGCGACGCCCCGGAGGCGAGCACCGACTCCCGCGCCTTTGGCGCCGTTCCGCTGGAGTCGGTGCGCTGGCGGGTGGCGTTCCGCTACTGGCCCGCAGATCGGGTCGGGCCCGCGTAGCCCGCCGATCAGTCCCCGTCGCGTGCCACGCAGAAGTCGGCGACCGCATCCACGCAGGCGGTAGCGTCCGCCGGCAGCATGACGACTCCCTCCCCGGCCTCGGCCGCCACCAGCCACTCCGCCCCGGCCGTGGGCCGGACGGCGATGCGCGCGGCGGGGGCCCGCTCCCGGATGAAGGTCACGACCGGTCCCAGCCCCGCGTCGCCGTATTCCTGGCGGATTGCCCCGGTGTCGACCACGATCGCATCGGGCCGGCGCAGGATGATGGCCTGGTGCAGGCGCGCGGCATCGTTGTAGAAGAAGCCGATGGCGTTCGCCAGCCGCCCCTCCACGGCCGCCGCCAGCTCGCGGTCGCGGGTGAGGCAGTAGACCAGCGTCTCGGGGGGCGGAACCATGGGCCGCGAAGCCTAGCAGTACAATCCGGGGCCCATGGCCAGCACCACGCCCGTCCGTCGCGGCTCACCCGGCGACCTGACCGCCCCCCGCCACCAGGCGCTCGGCAGCCTGCTCGGACGGGTGTGGCCGGTCGACCAGGTCGGCGTGGAGGAACGAGCCGCCAGCCTGGCGCGCCGCAGCATCAAGCGCGAGGCCAAGCTGTGGGCGCTCGATCTGGCGATCCGGATGATCGACCTGACCACCCTGGAGGGCAAGGACACCCCGGGCAAGATCCGCGCGCTGGCCGGAAAGGCCCGGCGGCCGGACCCCACCGACCCGTCGATCCCCAGCGTGGCGGCGCTGTGCGTGTACCCGAACATGATCTCCACCGCCCGCGAGGCGCTCAAGGGCTCGGGGGTGAAGGTCGCGGCGGTCGCGACCTACTTCCCGTCCGGCCAGTCCTCGCTGGAGGTGAAGCTGGCGGACGTCCGCGCGGCGATCGAGCTCGGCGCTGACGAGATCGACATGGTGATCGATCGCGGCGCCTTCCTGGCGGGGGCGTACGCCCACGTCTACGACGAGATCGTGGCGGTCAAGGAAGCCTGCGGCGAGACCCACCTCAAGGTCATCCTGGAGACGGGTGAGCTGGAGACCTACGACAACGTGCGCAGGGCGTCGGTCCTGGCCATGGCGGCGGGCGCCGACTTCATCAAGACCAGCACCGGCAAGGTCCAGCCCTCGGCCACCCTGCCGGTCACCCTGGTGATGCTGGAGGCGATCCGCGACTTTCACCGCCAGACGGGACGGGCGGTGGGCATGAAGCCGGCGGGCGGGATCCGGACCAGCAAGGAGGCGATCGCCTACCTGACCGTGCTGTACGAGACCCTCGGTCCCGACTGGATGACTCCGGATCGGTTCCGCTTCGGAGCCAGCAGCCTGCTCAACGACGTCCTGATGCAGATCCGCAAGGAGCGCACCGGCCGCTATTCCGGCGGCGACTACTTCACCCTCGACTGAACCGGCTGCATGCTGGACGTCGCCCCGCGCACCGTCGTCGTGTTCAGCGACATCGGCTGCCCGTGGGCCCACGTGGCCGTCTGGCGCCTGCACGACGCGCGCCGCCGGCTCGGGCTGGAGGGTCGCGTCGCCTTCGATCACCGCGCGTTTCCGTTGGAGCTGTTCAACTCGGAGCCGACGCCGCGCGACGAGCTCGAGCCGGAGATCCCGGTCTGCTCCCGCCTGGCGCCGCGAGCGGGCTGGCAGGCCTGGGCCGGGCCGGACTGGGCGTGGCCGGTCACCATGCTGCCCGCCATGGAGGCGGTGCAGGCCGCCAAAGAGCAGGGGCTGGGCGCGTCGGAGGCGCTGGATCGTGGGCTGCGGCGCGCCTTCTGGGGCGAGAGCCGCTGCATCAGCCTGCGCCACGTCATCCTGGAGGTGGCATCCGAGACCGATGGGCTCGACCTGGCGGCGCTGGCCGCCGCGCTCGACACGGGGAAGGCCCGTCCGAAGCTCTTCGAGCAGTATGAGTTCGCGAAGACCGATGCGGTACTCGGCTCACCGCACCTGTTCGTGAGCGATGGGACGAATGCTCAGAATCCGGGCGTGGAGGCGGACTGGCGGGAGGAGCCGGAAGGGATCTGGATCCCGACCATCACGCGCGACGATCTGACCGCATACGACGACCTCCTGCGTCGCGCGGCCGCCGACGGGCCGGCTGACGGCGCCACGTGACCTCACGGAACCCGCCACGGGGGCGTTCTCTCCCCGTGCGACTGCCGCCGTTCCAGACGCTGGTGGATGGGCATTCGACGGAGCTGCATCGATTCCTGGTGGCGTCGGTCGGCATCGACCGCGCGGAGGACTGCCTCCAGGAGACGCTGCTCTCCGCCCTGCGCGCCTATCCGCGGCTCAGGCACGGCGACAACCTGCGGGCCTGGCTCTACACCATCGCGCGGCGCAAGGCGACCGATGCGCTGCGGGCGGCTGCCAGACGGCCGCACGGTCAGCCCCTCGACGAGCTGAGCCCGGGGGCCGAACCAAGCGTCCCGCCACACCAGCTCGCCGACGACGGCGTCTGGTCGGCGGTGAGGGGCCTGCCGGGGAAGCAGCGCGAAGCGGTGGTGCTGCGATACGTCCTCGACCTGGACCACCGCTCGATCGGCGAGCGGATGGGAACGTCCGAGGAGGCGGCACGCCAGAGCGTGAGCGCAGGGTTGCGCAGGCTGCGAAAGGAGATGGACCGATGAACGAGCTCGAGCGCCGGCTCTCACGCTCTGCCTCGGCGAAGCTCGACCCGGGGCACATGACAGCCGAGCTGTCGAGGCGCGCACAGGAGGCGGGGCTGCTGGACGTCGCCTACGCCACGCTTGATTCGCCAGTCGGGACGCTGATCGTGGCGGTCACGCCGCGTGGGCTGGTCCGCGTCGCCTACCCCGGCGAAAGCGACGAGGCGGTGCTGGCCGAGCTGGCGGATCGGCTCAGCCCGCGCGTGCTGCACGCGCCGGAACGGACCGATGCAGTCCGCCGCGAGCTGGACGAGTACTTCGGCGGTACGCGTCGCACGTTCTCGACACCCCTCGACTGGTCCCTGGTGCGTGGATTCGCGCGGGGTGTGCTGCGCGCCACCGCGCAGGTTCCGTTCGGCGAGGTCACGAGCTATGGCCGCATGGCCGACGCCGCGGGCTCGCCGCGGGCCGCACGAGCGGCCGGCAACGCCCTTGGATCCAACCCGATCCCGATCGTGGTGCCCTGCCATCGGGTCCTGCACTCAGGTGGCGGGCTGGGTGGCTACACCGGTGGCCTGGATCGGAAGCGCTACCTGCTGACGCTGGAGGGTTCGCTCCGCGCCAACTGAACAGAATCAAGAACCGGCACCACGGGAGAGTGCCGGCATGGCGTGGATTACGCTACGTTCGTGAGTTCGCCGTTCGTCGGCCGCAGGCTCGAGCTCGAGGCGATCCTGGCAGTGCAGCGGCGCGCGCGCGCCGATCGATCGCCGGGGGCAGTTGTCGTCATCGGCGAGCCCGGCACGGGCAAGTCCCGCCTCCTGGTCGAGGTCGCTCGCCAGGCCGGCGCAGCCCGGAGCGTGCGCCTCGTCGGCTTTGAGCCGACCCAGGCGATCCCGCTCGCCGCGGCGAGCGAGCTTCTCCGGCGGCTGACGGACGTGCCCGGGCACGGACCGACGCTCGAGGGCCTCGCCTTCGGCGGTCACGACACGACCGCCCGCGACCCGCTCCGGATCTTCGAGGCCGCGCACCGCGCGCTCACCGCAAGCGGGCCGCTCCTCGTGGTCGTCGACGACCTCCAGTGGGTCGACGAGCGGACTGTCGCGCTCATCCACTACCTGCTTCGGGCAGCGGGGACCGCACGCCAGGCGCTGGTCGTGATCGCCGCGGCGCGCCCGTCGCCCGGCGCGGCGGCCTTCGGCTCCGGGCTCGAGGCTGAACTGAGTTCCGGACGCTGGGCAGCGCTCGAGCTTGGGCCGCTTCCGCTCGAGGAAGGGCTATTG
>JBOGSY010000104.1:0-6972 GCA_050691915.1 Candidatus Limnocylindria bacterium
GCCCAGCCCCGGCGAGCCCGGCGGACCCGCTGGCCACTGGCGGGCGTCCCCTCGTCTTCTCGCCCCGCGCGCTGCAGCCGCTCTACCGGCACGAGACGATCGTCGACGCCTTCGCCACGGTGCCCCCTGAGGCGGTCCTGGTGATGACGCGCGGCGCCGCCGATCAGGCCTACCTGCAGGCGCTGGAGGCGCGAATCCGGGAGCGCGGCATCGGCGATCGGGTGCGCATCCTGGATTCCATTCCCCATCCGGACATGCCCGACCACCTGCGCGCCGCCGCGGTGGTCGTCTCGGTGCCGGAGACCGACAGCTTCCCGGTGACCCTGCTGGAGGCCATGGCCTGCGGCGTGCCGGTGATCGCCTCCGACCTGCCGCCGGCGCGCGAGGTGCTGGCGCCGATCGCCGCCGAGCTGCTGGTTCCGGTGGGTGATGCCGATGCGCTGGCATCTGCCATCCGGCGCGTCCTGGTCCTGACCGATGCCGAGCGAGGGCGGTTGGGCGAGCGGCTGCGGGCCCACGTCATCTCCCACGCGGACTACGACGCCAACATGGCCCGCATGGAGGCGCTCTACCTTGAGATGACCGGGCGAGCCTGATCGGCGCGGCAGCCATGCCGGCTGTTTCCCACCAGGTAGGCACCAGGTTACTCATAGGTCGGAGGCAGCGCTGCGCGCGGCCCATGTCGGCCGATCACCACGCTCAGGCAAGCCCGGAGCACTGCCCCGACCCGGCGCCAGCTTGTCTCGGAGTCACGATGCGCATCGGTGGGGGCAACGCCCGGCACGGGTGGGCGCGAGGGATTGCCCGCACGCCTCAGCCCGGGAAGTCGAACGGGCGGGAAATCCCGCATACTCCGGGAGCATGGGCACCCCGCCGCGCGACCCCATCGAGGTGACCGTCGAGATCCCCTCCGGGAGCCGCAACAAGTACGAGTTCGACCACGCGCGTCATCGGTACGTGCTCGACCGGGTCCTGTACTCGAGCGTCCACTACCCGTGCGACTACGGCTTCATCGACGGCAGCCTGGCCGACGACGGCGACCCCCTGGACGTGCTGGTCG
Organism: Candidatus Limnocylindria bacterium; assembly: GCA_050691915.1. GTDB lineage: Bacteria > Chloroflexota > Limnocylindria > QHBO01 > QHBO01 > JBOGSY01. Next base: position 1,061 of record JBOGSY010000104.1, read on the forward strand.
TCATCAGCGAGCCCACCTTCCCCGGCTGCGTGGTGCGGGCCAGGCCGGTGGGCGTGCTGGACATGACGGACGACAAGGGTCACGACTACAAGATCCTGGCTGTCGCCCACGACGACCCCCGCTGGGACGAGACTCAGGCCCTGGAGGACCTCTCGCCGCATCGGCTGCGGGAGATCGAGAACTTCTTCCTGACCTACAAGAAGCTCGAAGGACGGGAGACCGATGTCTCCGGCTGGCTCGGCGTGGATGACGCGTGGCGGATCATCGACGCCTCCACGCGGGCGGGCAGTGACGGGAGCGCGACCGGGCAGCCCGGGACCTGGCGCTGACTCATGCCTGACCAGCGACGGCGGCCGCGGCTGCTCTTCTACGCGATGTACGACGTCTCGGTCGCGAGCAACGCCCCTCGGGTGCGCATCCGCGCGCTGGCGGACGCGCTGGGGCGCCGGGCCGAGGTGACCATGGTCAGCGGCTCCCCAGGCACGCGGCTGCGGGCAGCGGCCAAGCTGCTGGCCGGCAGGCGCCTGGGGCGGGTGGACGGCGTGTACGTCGAGGCGCCGACCACCACCCCGATGCCGTGGGACCTGCTGGTGCTGGCCGCGGCACGAGCCCTCCGCCGGCCGGTGGGGGTGTATTTCCGCGACGCGTACCAGCTCTACCGTGACCTCTACCCGCTGGCGGGCCGGCGCGGGCGGCTCTCCGACCTCGCCTGGCGGCTGACCCTGCCCCTCCTGCGCCGGCTTGCCAGCGTCCACTTCGTGCAGTCGCAGGGCCTGGCCCGCGTGCTCCGCCTGCAGGAAGCGGTCCTGCTCCCACCCGGCACGGACCCGCTCACCCCGGACCTGGGCGCCGGGACCGAGCCGCTGGTCGCCTACGTCGGGGCCATGAACCCGGCGGACGGCTTCGACCGCTTGGTGGAGGCCATGCGCCTGGTGCGGGAGTCCGTGCCGGCCGCCCGCCTGCTGGCCGTCGGGCCGGCCCCCACGCCCGGCGCGCCGTTGCCGGAGTGGGTCGACGTTCGCCAGGCGAACCGGGAGGGGCTGGAGCGGCTGCTGGCACCGGCCCGGGCCTGCGTCATCCCGCGCCCGATCAACGCCTACACCGACCTGGTCCGCCCGGTCAAGATCAGCGACTACCTGGCCTTCGGCAAGCCGATCCTGGCGACCGCCACCGCCGAGACCCGCGCAATGCTGGAGCCGTCCGGCGCCGCCCTTTTCGTCGCCGACTCCCCCTCCGCCATCGCCGCCGGACTCGTCCGGCTGCTGGTCGAGCCTGAGCTGGCGGAGACGCTGGCGTCGCAGGCCCGGGCCCTGGCCACCGCCGAGTCGATGACCTGGGATCACCGCGCCGGGGTCATCCTTGGCGCCCTGGGACTGGAGCCCCGGCCATGAGCGCGGAGCGGCGGACCCGGCTGCTGGGGCTGGGCATTGCCGCACTGACGACCGCCTTCGTCCTGCTCGGGCAATACCGGCCGGTGGAGCAGCCCGCGGCCCTGGGCCTGGCGGTGGCGGCCGTATCGGGCGCTGCAGCCGGCGCCGTCGCCTACCTGGCCGTGACCCGCCCATGGTGGGGGCTGGTGGCCTGGCTGGTGGCCACCCCGCTGATCAACATGGCGCGTGCCCAGCTGTGGGCGGGGCCGCTCCAGCTGATCGCGCCGACCGTCATCATCGCCGCCCTGGTGGTCGGCGTCCTGCTGACCCGGCGGCGGGGTGCCGCCGGAGCTGGGGCCCCGGCCGCGGCCTGGTGGCTCCTGGGCCTGGCCACGGCGCTGGCGCTGCTCGCCACGCTCGGGGGACCGCACAGCCGCGAGAGCCTCAACATCACCTGGCACGGGCTGCTGGAGCCCTTCGCCGTGCTCGGCTGCGTGCTGGCCCTGCGTCCGGATGCTCGGGCGGCCATCCACGCCCTCGCCGCCCTGGCGGCCGGCGTCGTGACGGCGGCCGCGGTCAACCTGGTCTGGCTCTTCGGTACGCTCACCCCGCTGGGCACGTACGAGCGCCGCTTCTTCCTGGCCCGCCTGAACTACTTCAACGTGGGGATCTTCGGCGGGATGGTGGTGGTGGCCCTCTGCCAGGTCGGCGTGGTGCTGCTGGCCCGCGCCCGGCTGGGATGGCCGCGCTGGGTCGTCCCCCTGGCCTGGGGCGCCATCGGGCTGCTGCTGGTGGCAATCTTCTTCACCTATACCAAGAGCGCCTGGGTGGCCGCCACGGTGGGGCTGACCCTGATGGTGCTGCTGCTCGTCCGCGGCTGGCTGCGCCGCGCGGTGCTGCTGGTGGCCCTCTTCAGCCTGCTGGCCGTGGTGGTCCCGTATCCGTCGCCGGTGCTGGAGCGGATCGCGCCGGGGCTGGAGGAGGCGTACCGGGACTTCGTCGTCTCGCTGCAGAGCGAGGAGCGCGTCGACTCGTGGGACCCCGACACGGAGGAAGGGTCCGGCTCGGTCGGCATCCGCTGGGTCGCGCTGGACGCCTCGCTGGAGCTGATCGGTCGCCACCCGCTGGTGGGCGTGGGCCCCGGGCGATTCGGCCCGGAGTTCGCCGCCATCCGGCCCGACGCCGCCGTCTCCAACCTGACCTCGGCCCACAACCTGCTGGCCAACGTGGCGGTCGAGTACGGGATGCCGCTGGCCCTGCTGATCAGCTTCGCCTTCGTGGCCGGGGTGGTGATGGGCCTGCCGGCCCTGGATGAGCCCGATCCCCTGCGTCGGGTGGCGGCCGTGGGCGTATCGGTCACCCTGGTCGCCTTCTTCGTCTTCGCCGGCATCTTCGGGCTGGACCTGTACCGCACCTTCCGCACCATGAACGCCGACGTGGTGACCCTGGCGGTCCTGCTGGGACTGGCCGTGTCGCTACGCTCAGCGCCTGCGGGCGGCCAGCTGCCGGACGCGCTGCACCAGCAGTAGCGCCTCCGCCCGACCCGGGACCAGGAAGGCTCGGATCGGTGCCCGCGCCAGGCGGCTGGCGACGGAGATGGTCAGCAGGGCGTGGAAGGAGTACGAGAGCAGCGACGAGAGGGCCGCGCCGCTGATCCCGAAGCGGGGGATGAAGAGGAGGTTCAGGCTGACGTTGACGACCATGGCGCTCACCGCGATCGCCCCGACCGGGAGCGGGCGGCCCAGGCCCGAGATGTAGCCGGAGAGCACCTTGGAGATGCTCAGCGCCACCGTGCCCGGAACCAGGACCAGGAACGGGGCGATGCTGCCCTGGAACTCCGGCAGGATCAGGTTGACGGCGACCATGGCCACCGGGATCAGGGCCAGGGCGGCGAGCACGGTGACCAGCAGCGAGAAGCGCGAGATGGACGGGGCGATGCGGTCCGCCTCCTCGCGCTCGGAGCCGGCGACCCGCGGGTAGAGGATGGTGGCGATCGCGTCCGGCACGTGGAAGACCAGCTCCGCCAGGCTGACCGCCAGGGTGTAGAGGCCGATCGCCCCGGCGTCGCCCACCAGCAGGCCCAGCAGGAAGAGGTCGGAGCGGTAGCTCAGGAAGGTGCTGATCGAGGACGGGTAGAGCCGGATCCCGTAGCTGAGCACCTCCTTCAGGCGGGCCGGTCGCCGCGGCTCGGGCTCGTCGGCCGCCTCCCGGGCAGCCGCCGCGCGGACGGAGAGCATGACGACCACGGCGGTGGTGCCGGTGACCAGCAGCTGCCCGGCCAGCGCACCGCCGACGCCCAGGCCGGCGACCCCCACCAGGACGATCACGAACAGCAGGGAGTTGACCGCCTGGACGGCCAGGATGGTGGTGTAGCGCCGGACCAGCTGCCGGCCCCACAGGATCGACCCGAACAGCGACGAGCCGATGAGGATCGGGAGCGCCACCAGCGCCACCGGCAGGAGGTCCTGCGGCGCGGCGCGGAGCACGGTCTGCTCCAGGCGGGGCAGGAAGGCCAGGGTCACCGGGATGAGTACGGCCGACAGCCCGACCGTCGCACCGCCGGCCACCAGCATCAGGGATCCAAGCGATCGGCCGCGGCCGGCGAAGTAGGTGACCGCCGAGGGCAGGCCGAACTGGGCCAGCGCGAAGAGGGTTGACGGCAGCAGGAGGAGGAGCGAGTAGGCGCCGCGGCCCTCCGGCCCCAGCAGCCGGGCCAGCACGAAGGCGACCGTGATGGTCGATCCGAACTGGAGCACGCGGGTGGCGAAGACGCCCGCCACCCGCCGGGCGAACGGCGATGCGGCGGTCACCGGGCCAGGACCTCGCGGTACACGGCCAGCACCTCGTCCACGATGGCCGCCGTGCCGTGGTGCTCCGCCACCCAGGCGCGGCTCTCGGCCCCGAGCCGCGCCCGCGCCGGCTCGTCGTCCAGCAGCGCGGCCAGGCGCTCGGCGGTGCCCTCCGGGCTGCCGGCGTCGATCACGGGCGGCGGGGCGGCGTAGGCCGCCGGGTAGCGGAAGCTCGCCACTGTCGGCAGGCCGGCGGCCATGGCCTCCAGCTCGTAGTTCCCCAGCGCCCCGACGGCCATCTGGCCGATCGCCACCCGGTGGCCGGCCAGCACCGCCGGCAGCGTCTCGTGCGCGACGTACCCGATGACGCTGACGCGATCGCCCAGGGCCGCCAGGGCGAGCGCCCGATCGTGTCCCTGGTCGACCAGGGTGATGGTGGTCTGCGGCCGGACCTCGAGGAGGCGGACCAGGGTCCGGATCACGTGCCGCGGCCCCTTCACCGCGTCGAACCGGACGCCCACGAACACGTCCCGTCCCAGATTCTCGGTCGCGGCGGGCGCCGGGAGCGGGATCGGGTTCGGCACGAAGCGCGCGTCCGGCCGGAAGGCGCGTACCCACAGCTCCAGATCCGGCGTGGCGTAAAGGACCTGGCCGGCCCGCGCCAGCCACGGCGCGGTCAGCCGGCCCCAGGCCGAGCCCGGCCTCACCCCGCGAATGTCGGTCCCGTGGCAGGTGAGCACGAAGGGCCGGCCGATGAGCGCCGCCAGCCAGCCCATCCGGGCGTAGTGGAGGTGGACGATGTCCGGCCGCAGCCTGCGCGCGCGGGCGGCGGCGGCAAGCAGGGCGCCGATCCGAATCGGCAGCGATGCCATTCTGCGGGCGACTCCCGGGCCCCGGCGGCGGCGCGCCGGATCGATGAGGTGGGCCTCGATCCCCCGCTGGCGCATGCCAGCCACCAGCTGGCTGCCGCTGAATGCCAGGTCGTTGAGGTGCACCACCCGCAGGGCCCGATTCACGACGCGCAGTATGGCCGCTGCCGGCGGCCGCGGGTGGGAGCGGGCTATCATCGGCCGGCATGGACGTCGCCCCTCCCCGGCTCGAGGTGGTGGTCGAGCACGCCTCCCCGCGGAACGAGCATGCGATCGCCCTGCTGGCCGGGGCGCTGGGGATTCGGGTCCACCCCACCGACGGAAGGCGGCCGCCGGGGGGCCCCTGCCTGCACCACGGTGGCGAGGCCAGCGGCCCGCACCGCAGCTGCGTGCTGGTCCCCGACCGGGCGGCCGACCGGCTGTGGAGCGACCTGCTCGACGGGCGGATCGCCCCCGACCGGGCCGGGAGCACGCTGCCATTCGACGTCGTCGCCGCCACGGCCGCGCTGGCCGGCGACCTGGACCGCGAGGCCGTTCCGGCCGGTCGCCTGGACCGCCACGGGCGGCTGGCGATGCGCGACAGCCTGCACGGCGCCGCCGGCTACGGCACGCGACCGATCGTCAACCTGTACGCCCAGGCCCTGGGCGCCAGCCTGGCGGCGGTCGGGCTGCAGGCCGGCCTGCCGCGCTGGCCCGACGGCCGGCGCGCCGCCATCGGCCTCTCGCACGACGTCGACCGCCCGGACAAGTACGCCGTCCCGCGGGCGGTGGCCCGCGGCGGGCCGCGGCTGTGGGCCCGCCACCCGGACCTGGTGCTGCGGGCCGGCCGCGACCTGCTGGCCTGGCTGCGCGATCCCGATCGCGACGACTTCTGGCTGTTCGAC
>JBOGSY010000105.1:0-6927 GCA_050691915.1 Candidatus Limnocylindria bacterium
GGATGGTCCGCGCCTGGTCGGCGATGGCCCGCGTGATCGCCTGCCGGATCCACCAGGTGGCGTAGGTGCTGAACTTGAAGCCCTTCTCGTAGTCGAACTTCTCGACCGCCCGGATGAGACCGATGTTTCCCTCCTGGATCAGGTCCAGGAAGCTCATCCCCCGCCCGATGTACTTCTTGGCGATGCTGACCACCAGCCGCAGGTTGGCCTCCGTCAGCCGCTTGCGGGCGTCGACCGACTGCTCCACCAGCCGGCCGGATCGCTTCTCGAGCGGCACCTCCGGCGGGATGGTGGGGTCGTGCCCCAGGTCGCGCAGGTAGGCGGCATCGTTGCCGTCCTCGATGTAGTGGCGCACGATCTCCTGCGCCGTCTCGCGCGCCCAGCGCTCGAGCTCGTACAGCTCGACCGAGCCCGCGTGGTCGATGGCCCGGAAGCGGTAGGAGTGTCCGAACAGGACGGCCTGCTTGAGGCCCTCGGCCGGGTCCTGGGCCACGAGCTTCAGGATCGCCTCCGCGTGCATGATCCGCTCGCGAGCCTCCTCGCCGAGGTCCGGCGCGCGGCGCGCCTTGGAGAGCTTGACGGTCGGGGGCTCGATGGGCCGGCGGCGCTTGACCCACCAGTCGATCCCATCGCGGGTGACCCGCGGGGATTCCCTGGGCAGGTCGAAGGCGCGCATGGCCGCCATGCTCCGGGCCTTCGGCTCGGAGTTGCTGCTGACCCAGGTGTACAGGTCGACCAGGGCGCGGGCGGGGTCCTCCACCACCATCTCGCCCAGCTCGATCGCCTTGGCCAGGACGACCTCCTCCTCAGCGGTCAGCAGCGCAACCTTGCCGATCTCCTTGAGGTACATCCGCACCGGGTCGTCGATCCCGATCAGGTCGGCGGCGAGCGCCTCCAGGTCCTCCTCGGCGGTCGCCTTCCCCGGCTCGGCCTCCTTGTCGCCCTCCTCCTCTTCGATGTCGCTGATGAGGGTGGGGTTGTTGTCGGCGTCGAGCACCTCCACGCCGCTCTCCTCGGCAGCGGCGTACAGCTCCTCGATGACGCCCAGGTTCGCCTCCGGCTGGGGTACCGCCTCCAGGATCTGGTCGTGGGTGATGAAGCCTTCGCTTCGCCCCTTGTCCAGCAGGCCGTCGATCGCGGCGCTGTCAGGCGTCCCGTTGCCGGAAGACGCGGTGGCCCGTCCGGACCGTGCCCTGGCCGGGGTCTTGGCGGAGGTCTTTGGCGGAGCCTTGGCCGGGGTCTTGGCCGAGGTCTTGGGCGGAGCCTTGGCCGCGGCCTTGGCCGGAGCCGGTGCCTTGGCCTTCGCCTGGGGACCGGTCGCCTTCGCGGCCGGCTTCGTCCCGCCCGCCGCCGGGCCCGAGGCCTTCGCCTGCGGCTTCGCCACCTCCCTGGCGGGACGCGCCTTGGGCGTCTCCTTGGCCGCCGCCTCTCGCTTCTTCGTCGTCGTGCTCGCCACGCTCAGCTCCTCCTGGTACCGGCCACGGGGGCCGGTTCTCGCATCGCCCTGGTTGCCTCAGCCTTTTCCCGGCCGAGCTTGATGATCTGCTGCTCCAATGTGTCCAGCCGCTGGCGGTCGCCCTCCCGCTGTGCCTCCTCCAGCAGCAGGCGCCCGTCGCGCAGGTCCTCGTCCAGCCGCTGGACCCGCATCCGGAGGCGTGTCACCCGCAGCGCCTCGCGCGCCCGCTCCGTGTCCAGGCGCTCGTCCTCGCCGGCGGCGATGCGACCCAGCAGGTCGCGCGCCAGCTCGGCGGAGGCGGGGTCCAGGCCGGCGACGAATGCCTCAAGGTCACTGGAGGCCTGGCCGGTGCCGTTCGCCGCCACGACGCAGGCCCGCCACGAGGATGCCAGGGCTGCCGCCGTCGCGTCCCGGAACGGGATCGGCGACTCGTCGGACAGCTCGGCCGCAAGTGCCGGGAACCGGAGCAGCAGGCCCAGCGCCTCCACCTCCAGGCCGGTCAGCGCCACCCGGCTGAGGGCCGGATCGGCGGCCCCCCCGGGACCGATGGGCACGGCCGGGCGCGCCGGCGCGCGGCGCACCGGCTCGCGCTGCAGCGCCTCGGCCAGAACTCGCTCTTCGACCTGGACCAGCCGGGCCAGCCGCTGGAGGTAGAGGCTGCGCTCGATGGGATCTCCCACCCGCTTCAGCAGGGCCAGCGTCCGCCCGCTGAGCTCCCGCTTGCCGGCCACCGAATCGAGCCCCAGCTCCGCGGCGGTGCGGTCGATGAAGTACTCGATCACCGGCTTCGCCTCCGCGACCGAGCGCCGCCAGGCGTCCGGATCGGTCCTGATGAGCTCGTCCGGATCCTTGCCGGCCGGGATCCGCACCACGCGCACCTTCGACACGCTCTGGTCCGGCCCGAGCTCCTCCAGCAGCCCGCGCTGCGTGGCCGCCTCGCCCGCCAGGTCGACGTCATAGGCCAGCGCCACCCCGTCCGCGTACTTCGTGGCCAGCTCGATCTGGCCACGGGTCAGGGCCGTCCCCAGGCTGGCCACCACGTTCTCGAAGCCGGCCTGGTGGGCGGCCATCACATCGGTGTAGCCCTCCACGATGACGGTCAGCTTCTCGCGCCGGATGGCGGCCTTGGCCAGGTCGATGGCGAACAGCGTCCGGCTCTTGTCGAACAGCGGGCCGGCCGGCGAGTTCAGGTACTTCGGGCCCTCCGCGCCGGGCATGATTCGACCCCCCAGGCCGACGGGCCGGCCGGAGGCGTCGCGGATGGGGATGATCACCCGGCCGCGAAACTTGTCGATCACCCCGCCCCGATTCGACGGCGAGGCCAGGCCCGCGGCGATCAGCTCGTCGTTGCTGAACCCGCGACCGATGAGCCGGCGGGTGAGCGCCTCCCAGGTGTTCGGCGCATAGCCGATCGTGAAGCGCTCAAGGGTCGCGGCCGTGAAGCCGCGCTCCTCCAGGTAGCCGCGCGCGGCATCGGCCTGGCGAGCCTGCAGGAGCACCTCGCGGTACCAGGCGATGGCGGCCTCCAGGGCCTCGCGCAGCCGGCGCTTGCGCCGATCCTCGCGAGCCGTCCGCTCCGACAGCTCCACGCCCGCCTTCTCCGCCAGCCGGGTCAGGGCCTCGCGGAAGTCCAGCCCGTCGCGCTTCATCAGGAAGGTGAAGATGTCACCGCCCTCGCCGCAGCCGAAGCAGTGCCACGTCTCGCGCTCCGGGCTGACGATGAACGAGGGGGTCTTCTCGGCATGGAACGGGCACAGGCCCTTGTAGGCCGAGCCGGCGCGCTTGAGCGCGACCGTCTCGCCCACGATGTCGACGACGGCGAGCTTTGATTTGATCTCCGCGGCGACGCCGGAAGAAGTCATACGCGTAGCGGATCCTGGTCTCGGTGGGGTCTTGTCAAGGGGTTTGTCAAGCGCTGCGTCCCTATTCTACCCGTTTGTCAACCTTCTCGCCACCCGGGCGCTGCCGGCTCGCGCTGGACGGGGTCGGTACACTCCTCCCGACAATTCCGCATCCGACCGCACTTGTCCGCACCGGAGGACCGACGTCACGACGCCCGCCACGACCCGCGCGGTTCAGGGGGACGGCGACCTGCTGCGCACCACCTTCCGCGACCTGCACGGGCCACGGCTTCACGGGTTCGCGCTCCTCCTGTCGCTGGGCGATCGGGCCGCGGCCGGCGCGGCGGCGGGACGCGCGCTGGCCCACGGCGCGTCGCACGCCTCGGAGCTCCGCCACCCCGAACGGGCAGCGACCTGGCTCCGGCACCGGGCGATGCGACTCCTGCGCAGCTCGGGATCGCGGCTCGGACCCTCCTTGGCGGACAGGCGGGCGGCGCTGCGCAGCCTGGGCGCGACCGATGACGTCTTTGCCGGCCTGGCCGCGCTCACGACCGAGGAGCGCGCCGCGCTGATCGCCAGCGCCATCGAGCAGTTCGGGACCATGGACGTGGAGACCATCCTGGGCAGGGAGCCCACCGCGTCCCACCGGCTCGTGCAGCGGGCCAGGCGGCGGTACCTGGATGCCGTGCTGGCGGCACGCAGCGGAACGCCTGAGCCGGCACCGCCCGGCGGAGTGCTGGCGACCCGGATCGGCCAGGTGGCCGCGCGGACGTTGGGCGGCGGCCCGCGGAGAGCGATATGACCAGCCGCCGGGTGCCCGGGTCCGGGGATCCACACGGGCGGTTCGGCGAGTGGTTGATCGCCGGAGCGTCGGACGAGCCGCCGCGCGACGTGGCGCTGCATGCGTCGGTCTGTCCCGAGTGTGCCGCGCAGATCGCCGCCTTCGATCAGCTGACCGTGGTCGACACCGGACGGGCGCCCCTGCCCCCGTCCCCGCAGCGCTCGACGGCCACCTCGTTCGAGATCAAAGGAACCGCTCGGGCGGTGCTGGCGGTCGCGGGAGTGACGGTCAGCACCGTGGCGCTCGGGATCATCGCGCTGCAGGCGGTGGACCTCGGCGACCTGGTGGGAACCCGCCCGGAGCCATCCTCGCCGACACAGGCGGTCCTCGGCGGCGCGGGCGGACCGACCCCCACCATGCTCCCGACGGACGGCTCCCTGCCGACGTCGGCCCCGTCGGCGACCGACGAATCGCCGGCTACGGCGGGGCCGACCGCCCAGGCACCCGGGCCCACGGAACCAGGCGCGACCGCCATCCCGGCCACCGTTCGACCCGCTACGCCGCGGGCATCAAGCAGTCAGGCTGCGACCGCGACAACCTCGGCATCCGCCTCGGCCACGACATCGGCATCCGCCACGGCCACGGCATCGGCGTCCGCCACGGCCAGCTCGGAGCCCTCAGCCTCCCCCACGCCCGATGCCACGCCCGATCCGACGCCGACGCCGGAGCAGACGCCGGAGCAGACGGCGGATCCCGCTCACTAGGAGGCTGTGCCGATTTTCCGGGTCGCCATCATCATTCCCCAGTTGGACGCGGAAACGGGCCACAAGTAGGGATGACACCCCCGGCGTGACGGAAGTACCGACTCACAGCCCGATCGTCCGGCCGCCCCGGCCACCGGGCTGGTGGAAGGTCGGGCCGTAGCGGGCGCCGCGGACGGTCTGGGCGTCGACCATCACCATCGACGGCGCGGGCTCGCGGTCGTGGAGGACCCGGACGATGGCGGCGAGCCACGTAATCGCCGCGGCCCACACCCCGTTGCGCGCCAGCGCCGCCACTGGGCCCAGACCGCGCCAGGCGCCGTACCGCTCGGGCAGGTAGCGCCATTGGATCCTGGTCCGGCCGATGAACAGCATCGCGTCGAACATCTGGCGACGCTAGATCTGGGCCGGCGCGCCGCGACGGCCAGGCGGGTCGAACAGGTCGGCCACCAGCTCCCACTGCTCGTCGGACAGGGCGATCGCGAAGCTCATCGCCTACGATCGTCTCGGTGATCGGTGACAGCTCAGGCGTCACAACCGGCCGATCCGAAGATGAGAATTTCGGCTACAAGCCCTTAGTGGGCTCGACCCCAAAGCCCACCCGCCGGCGTGCGTTGTCATGGTGTGGTGGCCCGGTCGAGCCGGGCCGGAAGACGTGCAGCGCGAATGCGCGGAGAACGTCCTCGCACAGACCAAGCACGCGGCGGCGGGCTCGGAGCGGATTAAGGGATACAGCCGCGCGAGCATCGGGCGCTGACGGCCGAGGCGAACGAGAAGCGGCGGGAGACTAGTGGCGGCGCCGGCTGAGGAGCTGGCGTGGGAGCGAGAGCATCCCGGGTCGGTAGACACCAAGAACGGTTCCGGCGTGAGGTCCTGCCGCAGTTGGCGGGGCTCCGGCCCGCGCAAAGTCCGAAACGACAGGGCTATCAGTCGGTTAGTGCAGCCGCGTCAGATAGGGGAGCGCATGCCACCTCCGAGGTTGTGGCGGCTACTCCACTCGGAGTGTCGACACTGAGGGCAACACGAACGAGTTGCGAGCCACGCTCCTGGCGCGGCGCGCAGAATGTGGCCGGTACACTGACGGTCAGACTGCGAACGACCCACCCATCGGCTCCGCGGGAAACCTCAAACCTTCCAAGAAGCTCGCTACCCGCCTTCGCCTCCAGCACTGCTGAATCGGCCTCGCCCACGGAAACTGTCGCCGTAAGCGCGGCAGCCGATATGAGCTCAAACCGCTCCTTTTCTAGGGCATCGCGCCGGTCGTTCCCGGTCAAGACTCTGGTCCCAAGTATTCGCACTGCGTCCTGAGGCGACTCCCCGACCTGCGTGGGGGACTCAAATTCTGCGTGCGTGTAGCATGGAATTGGACTGCCGGAAGAAGCGCCGGGAATCGTGACGAGCATCCCCAGCACGGCAAGGGCTGGCGCGGCCAGGAATAGTAGCGACACCGGGAGACGAGGCCTCGATTTCATCGCTGGCCTAGGCCCTAGAACCTGTCGTGAATGGCATCGAGCGATTCCCTGTCATAGTTCTCAAGCGTCCTTCGCTCGCTACGCCACTTTTGATTCGGATAGGGCAACCCGTTTCCCTGGAAGAGCGTCCCGCACATTGTGGCGCGCCAAAGTGGCTTCCCTGTTGTTGGGTCGCCATCGTTGTCGTCCGTTCTCAGGCACTCGGCGTAATTGAGCGAGCCGGAGAATGTGTGGGCGTCCACATCAGTCGGATGGGCCACGAAACCAGCCGCGTGCCCTAATTCGTGCGCAAAGGTACCTCCGAAGTCATACAGCTTGGTGCATGTGTAGGTCGGCGGATTCTGCGCTGGGCACGTGTCCTCCCAGTACGCCCGTCGCGTGTCATCCTGTGTGAACCACCACGGCTGGGGTGTGATGAAGATGGTGGCGGCGAAGGTGGGATTACCCGAAGTGCTGTGTATGAAGCAGTCGGGTGAGGAGCTGCCGTCGATGTAGGTCTGGCCAAGATATTGGCCCGTTGGATCGTCCTCGACGGCAACGACGTCCGCAATGTCGTTAACGCCCACCCACACGACATCGCTCAAGCTCCCCATATTGTTGTAGACAATGTTCCAGC
>JBOGSY010000106.1:0-6908 GCA_050691915.1 Candidatus Limnocylindria bacterium
GTCGTCGCGTCAAGTCCACCGCTCGGCCTCCTTCCCCCTCCGGGGCGCGCATCGGTCATCCTCAGACCGCACCGTGCGCCACCCTACCCGACCGGCAGGGACCGGGGGAATGGTACCTATGGTCGCTCCTGCGCCCGGGCCTTCCGCCGCCACCGGTCCCCTGCGGCCGTGCGCAAGCTAGGGGAAGAGCGCCCGCAGCTGCTCGACCACGCCGCTGCTCACCACGCCGTGGCTGCCGAGGATGACGACCTCGGACGGGTCGAGCCTGAGCATCTCGTCGCGCACGACCTGGGGAACGGAGGTCCCCGGCACCAGGAGCAGGGGCGCGTCGCCGATACCGGCCACCGGGCCGCCGGCCAGCGCGTCCGGGAAGTTGGCGCCGGTGGCGATGTAGACGGTCTCGGCGCTGGGGAAGGTTGCCGCGCTGACCGCGACCGCGGTGGCGTAGCGGTCGGCCCCGGCCAGCCGGGTCAGCGGGCCGGAGGTGAACGCCTTGAGCTGGTCGGCCACGGCGCTGGAGATGACCCCGGTGGCGCCCAGGATGACGATCCTGGCCGGGTTCAGCCGTTCGAGCTCGGCGGCGGTCGCCTCCGGCAGCGAGGCCTTGGTCACCAGCAGGACGGGGCCGCCGCTGCTGCCGGCGGGCGGCGTGCCGGCCAGCGCGTCCGGGAAGTTGACGCCGGTGGCCACGTAGGCGACCGGGACGCCCGGCGCGAAGGTGTCGGCCGAGATGGCCGCCGCCGTCTCGAACCGGTTGCCGCCGGACAGGCGGCGCACCGTGCCGCCGGTGGCGTACGCGACCAGCGCGCTGCGGGTCGGCTCGGAGATCACCGCCGTCCCGCCCAGGATCACGATCTGCTGCGGCTTGAGCCGGCTCAGCTCGGCGGCCGTGGCGGCGGGCACGCCGGACGGGCTGACCAGCAGCATCGGGCCGCCCTTGAAGGCCGCGGCGGCGCTGCCGGCCAGCGCATCGGGGAAATCGGTCCCGGTGGCCACGTAGGCGACCGGCACACCCGGCGCGAACGAGGCGGCGGAGACGGCGGCGGCGGTCGCGTAGCGGTCGGCGCCGGCGTAGCGAACGGCGTCCAGCGAACTGGTGAAGCTCGCGTTCGGGTTGGCGAAGGAGACCCAGGGCTTGCCGGCGTAGGCGTACCAGTAGTCCATGCTGCCCAGCGCGCTGGTGCGCTGCAGCCAGACCCGCGCGCCGGCCACGTCGGTGTGGTCGAACTGGCGCTGGGCCGACTCCTGGTAACCCGGCGCCTGGCGCGCGATCTCGCCGAAGCTGGTGGTCGGGTTGCGGAGGATGTTGTCGACGATGGCGCTGGCGTTGATGTCTGTGGCGAAGTAGGCGCTGGCGCCCAGCTTGAGGGCCGGGTAGCTGTAGTTGCGCACCCGCTGGAAGGCAACCGACTCGGTGGCCTTGGCATCCCAGCCCTCACCGGCGCCCGGGGTGTAGCACGCCTTGTTGTAGATCATCACGAAGCCGGGGGCGGGACTGATGCCGTCGGTGTTGGTGCTGCCGCCGCAGTAGCCCCACTGCGCAGTGCTGGCGGAGGTCAGCGTGCCGAGCAGCGCCTGCTCGCCGCAGTAGACCATGGTCGTCGACCAGTTGTCGGAATCGCCGTTGGTGGTGGTGCGGTTCAGGCCCCAGCCGTTGTCCCGATCAGTGGGCTCGGGTCCCGAGCTGTAGGGATTCGGGTACCCGTTGCCGTGCCCCAGGTAGACGATGATGTTGGCGCCGTTGACCGCCGCTCGCACGTTCGCCCAGGTGGCGTTCGGCGAGTAGACCTTCACCACGGTCGCGCCGGCCGCCTGCGCGGTCTCGGCGATCTTGTCCCCGGTCGAGCGGTACCCGCTGGTCTGCGAGCCCGTGGGCCCCACGATGATGACGACCTTGGGGCCGGCGGCGACGGCCGGTGCCACGGCGAGCATGGCCCAGGTCAGGGCCAGGGCGATGGCGGCGGCGATCGTGGTTCGGATGCGGTCTGGCAATCGGGACTCCTCGTCGGGGCTGGGTGCGCGCCGGCCGGGCAGGGGCCGGACATGATTTCTCCAGACACGACGGTACGGGGACCAGCGCGGAAGTCCCATGCCCCATTGGTCCGCGCGCACCGGCTGACCTTGGGGTCATAGGCGGCGGGGTACCGCCCGGACGTTCGGCCTGGCCGGGTGGCTCAGTCCTGCAGGAAGGAGGTCACCACCAGCAGCCGCTCCAGGCGGGAGAAGTCGAGCGCGGGCCGCACGAAGCCGGTCTGGGTCAGGGCGTTGACGTCCTGGGCCACGTCCTGCACCTGCCCGATAAGCAGGCCGCGCGGGTACGGGCTGCGCGCCACGCCCTCCTCCAGCACCAGGCCGGCGGTCACGATCGTGTCGCCGGGATCGAGCTGGTCGGTGACGTTGACCTGGACCATGACCAGCTGGCCGCCCAGCTGGCCCTGGATCAGCCCCAGCGCCCGAGACTGCTGGTCGACGGCCACCACGGTCGACCGCGTATCCACGATCAGGCGCACGGTGGCCGTGTCCGCCCCGACCGAGACCACGGTCCCGGCCAGCGCCCCGGCGCCGTCGGCCGAGCCGACCACCGGCATCCCGATCGCCAGCCCCTGGTCGCTGCCGGCGTCGACGCCCACCTCCCAGGTGAAGTTGGACGGGTCGCGGCTGATGATCCGCACCGGGAGGAGGTCCATCTCCAGCGACTCGGTCAGTCCCAGCAGCTCCCGCAGCTCGGCGTTCTCGGCGGCCGCCTCGGCCAGCTCCGCGATGCGCTGCTCGGCGGCGGCGAGCTGGCGCCGCAGCTGGTCGTTCTCGGTCCGCAGCCGGTCGATCTCGCCGATAGTGCCGAACACGCCGGCAACCGCCTCGCCGATCCCGCCGATCGACTGGCGCACCGGGTCCAGCGCCCGGGCGCTGACCCGCTGCAGGGTGCGGGCCGCATCGGTCTGGGATGCCAGCAGCAGCAGGAGCGAGGCGACGGTGAACGCGGCGAACCAGAGCCCCGTGCGGGAACGGTGGTGCGGGCTGCCGATCACGGTCCGGGACCGATGGCGCCGCGCTGCCTAGCGCGGCGCGCGGGTGAACTGCTCGCTGACCAGGACCCGCTCCAGGCTGTCGAGCTCCTCCAGCACGCGACCGGTGCCGCGCACGACGCAGGTCAGCGGGTCGTCGGCGATGTGGACCGGCATCTGGGTCGCCTCGGCCACCCGCTTGTCCAGGCCGGCCAGCAGCGCGCCGCCGCCGGCCAGCACGATGCCCTGGTCCATGATGTCGGCCACCAGCTCGGGTGGGGTCTCCTCGATCGTCTCCTTGATGGCGTCGATGATCTCGGCCACGGTCGGCTCGAGCGCCTCGCGGATCTGGTCACCGGCCACCTCCACGCTGCGCGGCAGGCCGGTCAGCAGGTCGCGCCCGCGGAACGTGACCGTGCGGGTGTTCTCGATCGGGTAGGCGGATCCGACCGCGATCTTGATCTCCTCGGCGGTCCGCTCCCCCATCAGCAGGTTGTACTCGCGCCGGGCGAAGCTGACGATGTCGGTGTCCATCTCGTCGCCACCCACGCGCACGCTACGGCTGACCACGATCCCGCCCAGGCTGATGACGGCCACCTCCGTGGTGCCGCCGCCGATGTCCACGATCAGGCTGCCGGACGGCTCGCTGACCGGAAGCCCGGCGCCGATGGCGGCGGCCATCGGCTCCTCGATCAGGCGAGCCCAGCGCGCGCCGGCGTTGATGGTCGCGTCGCGGACGGCGCGCTTCTCGACCTCCGTCACGCCGGAGGGGATGCCCACCAGCACGCGGGGGCGCGGGATGCGGGCGTATCGGTCATGCACCTTCTGGATGAAGTAGCGGATCATCTGCTCGGTGACGTCGAAGTCGCTGATCACCCCGTCGCGCAGCGGCCGGATGGCGACGATATTGGCCGGCGTGCGACCCACCATCCGCTTGGCCTCGGCGCCGATGGCCAGGACGCGCTTGGTGCGGGTGTCCATGGCCACCACCGACGGCTCCGAGATGACGATGCCGCGATGGCGCACCATCACCAGCGTGTTGGCTGTTCCCAGGTCGATGCCGACGTCGTGGCTGAGGAGGCCGAGCAGGCCGTCGAAGAGTCCCAAGTTGCCTCCACGGATGGCACCGCGCATGGCCCGTGGCACCTTCAGGGCCGGCGCAGGATATGAGCTGCTGGTGCGTCCGGGCACTCCCGGCGCGGGGGAAACCCTAGCACACGCCGGTCCGCTTCCCGGGCTCCGGCGAGGCCCGCGCACGCCGGACCTCGCATGGAACCTGCTGGTGCGGCGGGGTATGGTTAGACCGATGTCGACGCCCAAGCCCAGCACCTCGACCGCCCCGGATCTCGGCGTCCCGGACGGCGAGGCCGCTCGCCTGGCGCGCGGCGAGCACCACGACCCGCACGCCATCCTGGGTGCGCACGCCACCGGCGACGGGGCGGTGGTCCGCGCCTTCCACCCGGACGCATCGGGCGTGGAGCTGCTGCCGGTCGGCGCGGCGCCGAAGGCCATGCAGCCGCTGGGCGACGGCCTGTGGGGCGCGGCCCTGGCCGGCGCCGTGCCGTCGCTCGACTATCGCCTGCGCTTCCGGTTCCCCGACGGCAACGACTGGGAGCGCGACGACCCGTACCGCTTCCTGCCGACCCTGGGCGAGCTCGACCTGCATCTCATCGGCGAGGGCAGCCACGAGCGGCTGTGGGAGGTGCTGGGGGCTCACCCGCGACGCGTGGGCACCACCGCCGGGGTCGCCTTCGCGGTCTGGGCGCCGAACGCCCGCGGCGTGCGGATCGTGGGCGATTTCGCCCGTTGGGACGGCCGGCTCTTCCCGATGCGCTCGCTGGGGGCGTCCGGCGTGTGGGAGCTGTTCGTGCCGGACATTGGACCCGGCGAGCTGTACAAGTACGAGGTGCTGGGCCGCGACGGCAGCCTGCGCCTCAAGGCGGACCCGCTCGCCTTCAGCATGCAGGTGCGCCCCGAGACGGCGTCGCGGGTCTGGGACCTGGGCCCCGAGACCTGGACCGACCAGGCCTGGATGGCGGAGCGAGCGCGGCGCGACCCGTATCGGTCTCCCATGGCCGTCTACGAGGTTCACCTCGGCTCCTGGATGCGCAACCCCGACGGGAGTTGGCTCGGATACCGGCAGGCAGGCCGCAGGCTGGCCGAGCACTGCCATCGGTTCGGGTTCAGCCACGTGGAGCTGCTGCCGGTGGCCGAGCACCCGTTCGACGGCTCGTGGGGCTACCAGGTGACCGGGTACTACGCCCCCACCGCCCGCTTCGGGACGCCCGACGACTTCCGGGCCATGGTCGATCAGCTGCACAACGCGGGCATCGGCGTGATCGTGGACTGGGTGCCGGCCCACTTCCCGACCGATGACTTCGCCCTGCCCCGGTTCGACGGCACGCCGCTCTACGAGCACGCCGACCCCCGGCGTGGCGAGCACCCGGACTGGGGCACCCTGATCTTCGATTTCGGCCGCCCGGAGGTGCGCAACTTCCTGGTGGCCAACGCGCTCTTCTGGCTGGACCGCTACCACGTCGACGGGCTGCGGGTCGACGCAGTGGCGTCGATGCTCTACCTGGACTACTCGCGCAAGAAGGGCGATTGGCTGCCGAACCAGTACGGCGGCAACGAGAACCTGGAGGCGATCGCCTTCCTGCGCGAGATGAACGAGAAGGTCTACGCGCAGCACCCCGGCGTCGTCACCATCGCGGAGGAGTCCACCGCCTTCCCCGGTGTGTCGCGGCCCACCTACCTGGGCGGGCTGGGCTTCGGGTTCAAGTGGGACATGGGCTGGATGCACGACACCCTGGCCTACTTCCACGAGGATCCGGTCCACCGCCGCTTCCACCACAACAAGCTGACCTTCCGCGGCCTCTACCTGCGCACCGAGCACTTCGCCCTGCCGCTCTCGCACGACGAGGTGGTGCACGGCAAGGGCTCGCTGCTGCGCAAGATGCCCGGCGACGAGTGGCAGCGCTTCGCCAACCTCCGCTCGCTGCTGGCCAACATGTACACCCAGCCGGGCAAGAAGCTGCTCTTCATGGGCTCCGAGCTGGCGCCGTGGGACGAGTGGAGCCACGACCGGCCGCTCCCCTGGGAGCTGGCCGCGGAGCCGATGCGCGCCGCCTTCGGTCGGTTCGTGGAGGACCTGGGGCGCCTGTACCGGGCCACGCCGGCCCTATGGGCGGCCGACTCCGAGCCGGACGGGTTCGCATGGATCGACGCCTCTGACGTGGAGGCGTCCGTCTTCTCCTACCTGCGCCGGTCCGGCGGCGAGGTGGTGGTGGTGGTCCAGAACCTGACCCCGGTGCCCCGCCACGACTACCGGCTCGGGCTCCCGACGGCCGGGATGTGGGAGGAGATCCTGAACTCCGACTCGGGACACTACGGCGGATCGAACCTGGGCAACCTGGGTGGCATGCTGGCCGATGAGCACGGGTGGCACGGCCAGCCGGCGTCCGCGCGGCTCACGCTGCCCCCGCTGGCCACCCTGATCCTGCGCCCGGTCCAGGCCGGCGGGGAGACCTAGCGCCGCATCGCCCGGGCCAGGCGCGCGACCAGCGGATCGGTCGCCAGGCGGTCGATGGGCGCCGGCAGGGCCAGCGACCAGTTCGGGTGCCGGTCCGGGGTGGTGCCGGGCAGGTTCGGTCGCTCCCGGACCAGGAGCGCGTCCTCCAGGGTCGCCACCGTCAGCGCGGAGCGCGCGCCGGCCAGGGCCGCGTGCAGCCGCACCACGGCATCGGGCAGGGGCGTGTCCGGCTCGAGCGCGGCGAACCGCTCCAGGCGGCGCCGCAGCCAGCGGGACCGGGACGGGTCGGAGGCCACGTCGGCACGCAGCTGGTCGGCCAGGTCGTCGCCGGTCCACAGCCCGGCGACGGTGGGCAGGTCGTGGGTCTACAC
>JBOGSY010000107.1:0-6834 GCA_050691915.1 Candidatus Limnocylindria bacterium
ATGTAGGTCTGGCCAAGATATTGGCCCGTTGGATCGTCCTCGACGGCAACGACGTCCGCAATGTCGTTAACGCCCACCCACACGACATCGCTCAAGCTCCCCATATTGTTGTAGACAATGTTCCAGCGCGTGACCGCATTCTTCATACGATCAGTGAACGAGTTCTTGACGTTGTCTCCCCAGCTGTCAGTTGGGAAGCTTCCGTTCTGCCGAACGCGGATGTTCCGACTCGCCCCAGACAGCGTCTGCTTGTATTCCCAATGGCAGTTCGTCCAGCCGAGCGCGTCAACGTGGGCCTGTGCAGGTGACGGTGCTAGTGAGCCGCCGATTGCGAAGATTCCGAAGGCAGCGGCGAAGGCCCTCTGCGCGTGCCGGGTCCGCGTACGGTGCAAGCGCCCGCCCCTAAGAGCTGGTTCCGTCTGTCAATCATAGAAAATCACCCGAACGGGCAATTTCGCGCCTCTATATGAGTGAGAGGTGGGTGTGGATGCATGAAGCTGTGTTGAGGGCCACAACAAATCGGTTGGGCGCGGACGGCACGTTCGAAGCGGCCATCCTCGAGCAGACTCCAGATCTCCTCGCGGCTGCCCGCGTCATGACAATGGATGAGGCCGAGGCCGAAGACCTCGTGCAATGGACTATTGAAACGGCGTTGCGAAAGGGTGACCAGTTACGCGACCCCGGCGCGCTCCGCCCATGGTTGTTTCGTATACAGGGGCGCGAAGCAGTTCGACTCCGGCGTCGAATGCAGGCCTTCGTACGCTGGGATGCGGAGTGGCCGGAGCCAATCGCTCCCGTTGAGGACCGAGCCGATTTCCTAGCCGTGCGCGAGGCGATCGGCAGCCTGCCGAGGCGAACGCGGGCCGCGCTGGTCCTGCATTACATGATTGGGCTGTCAGTCGGCGACACCGCCTCGGCGCTAGGCACGTCGGCGAACACAGTCAAGACGCAGCTGAGGCACGGATTAGCTCGCGTTCGGGAGGAACTCAAGGATGCCTGAGCGGTCACGCGGGTCGGCTAAAGCTCTCCTTCGGCAGTACTTCATGAGAGAACTGGAGTCCGCGGATGCAGATGCGAGACGCTTTGTGCGATCAGCGCATCGTCGATCCCGCCGAATCGCCCCGTTTGCAGCGATTGTGGTGTTGGCGGTAGTCGTTGCCGGCAGCTTGACACTGACCGGGCTTCTTCGCGATAGCTCCTCGCTTCGGGGGGATAGGCAAGCGCCCGGGATCGTGATGGGTCCGAATGGAGTCCCGGTCTCCATCGACGGAAGGACCGTTCTACAAGGTGCGAACGTTCAAGCCGCAGCGGAGTCGGCGACCGACGACACTCGCTTCTTGGTCGGTGGCTGGATAATCATCGTCCATCCAGATTGTGAGCCGTACCCACCTACCGTCGATGTTGCAGATGTCTGCGGCGCGGGTCCATTCCTGTCATACGCTCCAATGGCTGGCGGCCTGATACCGCAGGACGCCCATCTTTCGCAAATCGTCTTGAGCAGACTCCCTGTGCTGCTCGATACAAATGGACCGTTCGTCTTTGAGGTCCATGCCCGAGACGGATTGGCGGCGCAATGCGATCCCGCCCTGCGGTCTGCGTGCGAACGCGCACTCGTTGCCGATGATCTGGTGTGGCGATCTGGCGAGTAGTGGCCTGCAGCCAAATTCAGGCCGCGGAGAGCAAACAAACTGATGCAGCCGTGATGAGCGGTGCCACGCGATCGGCGCGGGCCCAGGTTGACTGCAGGCCAGAACCGCGATCCGGGGAGCGGCGAGACGGGTAGGCTGGCGCCGCGCACCGGTTCAGGCCACCGCCCGCCGGGACGAGGGCGCAGCTGCTACTTGTCCCGCGTCTCGGTCGGGGTGATGGCGGCCTGGGCGGCGGCCAGCCGGGCGACCGGCACGCGGAACGGCGAGCAGGAGACGTAGTCCAGGCCGATCTCGTGGCAGAACGCGATGCTGGCCGGGTCACCGCCGTGCTCGCCACAGATGCCGACCTTGAGCTTCGGCCGTGCCTTGCGCCCGCGCTCGGTGGCCAGCCGGACCAGCTGGCCCACGCCATCGCGGTCCAGGACCTGGAACGGGTTCTCCGGCAGGATCTTGCGATCCACGTACTGGAGCAGGAACTTGCCCTCCGCGTCGTCGCGCGAGAAGCCGAAGGTCATCTGGGTCAGGTCGTTGGTGCCGAAGCTGAAGAACTCGGCGTGCTCGGCGATCTCGCCGGCGGTCAGCGCCCCGCGCGGGACCTCGATCATGGTCCCGAACTTGTAGTTCACCTGCTGGCCTGAGGCCTCCACGATCTTGGCCACCTCGGCCTCCAGCACCCGACGCGTCTCGGCCAGCTCGTTCACGTGGCCGACCAGCGGGATCATGATCTCCGGCAGCGGGGTCCGGCCCTCCGCCGCCACGCGCGCGGCACCGGCCAGGATGGCCCGGGTCTGCATCCGGACGATATCCGGGATCAGCAGCCCCAGGCGGATCCCGCGCATGCCCAGCATCGGATTCTGCTCGCGCATGGCTTCCACCGCCGACAGCAGCACTTCGGCCTCCGCCAGCTCCGCTTCCAGGCTGGACCGATCCCTGCGCGGGCCCGATGCGTCCGGTTCCGACAGGCGCAGCTTGCGCATGGCGCGGGTGGCGTCCTTCTGCCCGAACAGCTTCACCAGGCCGGATTGGATCAGCCCGGCATCGATGGTGGCGCCATCGGTCTCGAGCAAGGTCCGGAGGCGGGTCACCTTCTCCAGCAGCTCGTCGTGCGACGGCAGGAACTCGTGGAGCGGCGGGTCGATCAGGCGGATCACGACCGGCAGGCCGTCCATGGCCCGGAACAGGCCGGCGAAATCATCGGTCTGGGCGGTCTCCAGCTCGGCCAGGGCGGCGTCGAAGGTCTCGACCGCCACGAGGTCCTCGTCGCCGAGCTGCGCGCCGGCGTCGCGGCGATGCTTGGCCTCGGTGGCCCGGTTGGCGTTCAGGATCATGCGGCGCACGGTCGGCAGCCGCTCCTCCTCGAAGAACATGTGCTCGGTGCGGCACAGGCCGATGCCCTGCGCGCCGAAAGCGCGGGCCCGCTCGGCGTCGCGGGGGTAGTCGGCGTTGGCCCACACCTGGAGCCGGCGGACCTCGTCGGCCCAGCCGAGGAGGGTGGCCAGGTCGTGCTCGTCCTCGAAGCGGGCCTCGATGGTCGGCAGCTCACCGGCGTAGATCTCGCCGGTGGTGCCGTCGATGCTGATCATCTCGCCCTCGTCGACGGTCGTGCTGCCGGCGCGCATCTGGCGCTTGCCGTAGTCGATCTTCAGCGCCTCGGCGCCGGCCACGCAGGGCAGGCCCATGGAGCGGGCGACCACGGCGGCGTGGCTGGTCGCCCCGCCGCGGGCGGTCAGCACCCCGCGGGCGGCCAGCATGCCGTGGACGTCATCCGGGCTGGTCTCGATCCGGACCAGGATCACCGGATCGCCGGCGGCCTTGGCCTCTACCGCGCGGTCGGGATCGAAGGTCGCCCGGCCGGTGGCGGCGCCAGGCGAGGCGTTGAGCCCCTTGGCCAGGAAGCGGTCCTTCGCCCCCTCCTTGGCCGCTTCGTCGAAGCGCGGCAGCAGGAGCTGCACGATCTGGGCGGGATCCACCCGCTGGAGCGCCTCTTCCCTGCTGAGGATCCCCTCCCCTGCCATGTCGACCGCGATCTTCACCGCCGCCGGCGCGGTGCGCTTGGCGGAGCGGGTCTGGAGCATGAACAGCGTGCCGCGCTCGATGGTGAACTCCAGGTCCTGCACGTCGCGGTAGTGGCGCTCCAGGCGCTCCGCGATCTCGGTGAATTGGGCGTACACCTCCGGCAGCTCGTCGCGCATCTGGCTGATCTTGGCCGGGGTGCGGATGCCGGCCACCACGTCCTCGCCCTGGGCGTTGGTGAGGTACTCGCCGAACAGCTCCTTGGCCCCCGTGTTCGGGTCGCGGGTGAAGGCCACTCCCGTGCCGGAGTCGGCGCCCATGTTGCCGAACACCATGGTCACGATGTTCACCGCCGTGCCCAGGTCGTGCGGGATCTTGTTGAACTCCCGATAATCGTGCGCCCGCTTGCCGAACCACGAGTCGAAGACGGCACGCACCGCCAGCTCCAGCTGCCGATAGGGGTCGGTCGGGAAGTGCTCGCCGGTCTGCTCGCGCACGATCTCGCGGTAGCGGTCCGCGATCTCGCGCAGGTCCCCGGCCGTGAGGTCCGTGTCCAACTTCGCGCCGCGCAGCTCCTTGAGCGCGTCGAACGGCGCATCGAACTCGTGGGCGCCGATGCCGAGCACGATCCGCCCGAACATGGCGATGAAGCGGCGCCAGGCGTCGTACCCGAAGCGCTCGTTGCCAGTCAGCTCGATCAGCCCTGCGACGGTGTGCTCGTTGAGGCCCAGGTTCAGGACCGTGTCCATCATCCCCGGCATGCTGAAGGCCGCACCCGACCGGACGCTGACCAGGAGCGGGTTCTGCGGATCGCCGAATCCCTTGCCGGTCTGCTGCTCCAGGGCCGCCATCTGCTTCAGCACGTGGTCCCAGAGGCCCGGCGGCAGCTCCTTGCCGGCCGCGTAGTAGGCGTTGCACGCCTCGGTGGTGATGGTGAAGCCCGGCGGCACAGGCAGGCCGGCATTGGTCATCTCGGCCAGCCCCGCGCCCTTGCCGCCCAGCAGGGCCCGCATCTGGGCGTTGCCCTCCGCGAAGGTGTAGATCAGCTTGCCGTTGGCCGGGGCCTTGGCGGCTGGCTTGGCGGCGCGCTTGCGGGTGGTGCTGGCCATAAGGCGTACACGGCCTCCGAGTCTCGATGGGAGCCCTGATTGTACCGATCCGCGCGCCGGCCGCCGCGACGGACCCCCCTTGACGCCGAATCGCCCGCGGCGTCAGGGGGACGCTGCCGCAGCGACCGCCACCGGCAGGCGAACCGTGAACGTGGTCGTCTCGCCCAGGACGCTCTCCACCTCGACCCGCCCGCCGTGCTGCTCGACGATGTGGCGGACCCCCGCCAGACCGACACCGGTGCCGCTGATCGAGCTCGACACGTTCGTGGCGCGGTAGTAGGGATCGAAGACGCGGTCGATCTCGGAGGGGGGAATGCCAGGCCCGCGGTTATGGACAGCCAGCACGGCCCAGGCCCGGCCGCTGCCTTCCTCGCGTGATACCTGCACGCCTATCTCGCTGCTCGGCGCGCTGTACTTGTCCGCGTTCGACACCAGGTTGGCGACCACGCGTTCGATTCGGGCGGCGTCCCACTCGCCCACCAGGCTGTCGAGGTCACTTCCCACTCGGATCTCGCGCCCTGGCGTCACCAGGTTGTACTCGGCGGCCACTCGCCGCGCGACCTCGACCAGGTCGGTCGACGCAAGGTCCAGCGCGATCGGATGGCCCATCCGCAGCTGCGTCAGGTCGAGCAGCTCGTCGATGAGGCGCACCAGGCGGGCGGTGCTGTCGTCGATCGCCCGCATACCGTTGGCGACCAGCTCGAGGTCCGGCTTCTCCGAACGCCCGATGGCATGCTGGAGGAGGTTGGCGCGACCCTTGATGACGGCGACCGGCGTGCGCAGGTCGTGCGAGATGGCCGCCAGGAACTGGTCGCGCTGACGGTCGAGGTCGTGAAGCGGGCTGATGTCCTGGAAGACGGCCACTCCCCCGGCTGCGGCCTGGGTCGGGTCGCTGAGCGGGGCGCTGTTGACCAGGATCGGGACGTCCCGTCCCGTCGCGGCATTGGTCACGATCAGCTGCTCGCCGCGCACGACCTCCCGACGAAGGACGGCGCGCGCCAGCGGCTGCTCTTCCGGCGGGCAGATCGATCCATCCAGTCGCCGCATCACGGGCGCTCCCGCCCCCACCGCGACCGACTCCGGCACTATGCCCATGATGTCCGCCGCGGCGGCGTTGTGCAGGTAGACGGTGCCGCTGCCATCGGCGATGAGGATGCCCTCGGGCATCACGTCGACCACCTGGCGCAGGCGCGCCAGTCCGGCCTCCGCCTCGGCCCGGCCGGCCTGCTCGCGGGCGAAGGCCGCCACGTGCTGGTTGGCGGTGATCGTGTTCAGCACGATGCCGATGCTCTCGCTCAGCTGGTCGAGAAAGTCGAGCTGCACCTCGGTGAAACGATCGAATGCCGCCAGCTCGATCAGCGCCAGCGGCTCGCCCTCGACCAGCACCGGCAGGACCACGATCATGCCGGGAGGGGCCTTGCCGAGCGCGGAGCTCACCGTTGCATAGTTGGACGGCACGTCGGGCACGACGATCCGCCGGCGCTCGGCGGCCGCCTGGCCGAGCAATCCCTCACCGAACTCGATCCGCTGCGGTGGGCTCGGATCGCCCTTCGCATAGCTCGCCAGCAGGCGAAGGTGACTCGAGCTCTCATCGACCTCGCGGACGTAGAAGACCGCCGTCAGCACGCCGATCAAGGGCGCCAGCTCGGACATGATCAGCCGCGCGACCTTCTCGAGGTCGCGCTCACCCTGGAGCAGGCCGCCGAAGCGCGCCAGGTTGGCTTTCAGCCACACCTGGTCCGCGTTCTCGCGGGTCGTGTCGCGCAGCCGGCGGATCATCTCGTTGACGTCGTCCTTGAGGACCTTGACCTCGCCCTGGGCGTCCACCTTGACGGTCCGACCCAGGTCGCCGCGGGTGACGGCCGTGGCCACCTCTCCGATCGCCCTCACCTGCGTGGTGAGGTTGGCCGCGAGCAGGTTCACGCTGTCGGTCAGGTCCTTCCAGGTGCCGCCCACCCCGCGCACGTCGGCCTGGCCGCCGAGCTTGCCCTCGGTGCCCACCTCGCGCGCCACGCGGGTCACCTCGCTGGCGAAGGCGTTGAGCTGGTCGACCATGGTATTGA
>JBOGSY010000108.1:0-6833 GCA_050691915.1 Candidatus Limnocylindria bacterium
ACCGCCCGCCAGGCCATTGCCGCGGCCATCGAGCGCGATGTCGGCGCGGTGATCTTCGAGATCGCCAAGTCGGAGATGGCGTACACCGACCAGCGGCCGGCGGAGTACACGGCGGTCATCCTGGCCGCCGCCATGCGCGAGGGCTGGAGCGGCCCCGTCTTCCTGCAGGGCGACCATTTCCAGTTCAACGCCACCCGCTGGGCGGCCGATCCGGATGGCGAGATGGAAGGTCTTCGCGACCTGACCCGGGAGGCGGTGAGCGCCGGCTTCCTGAACATCGACGTCGACAGCAGCACCCTGGTCGACCTTTCCCAGGCCACGGTCGCCGCCCAGCAGGCGGTGAACGCGGGCAACACGGTCGACCTGACCCTGCTGGTCCGCGAGCTGGAGCCGGACGGCGTGACGATCAGCGTGGGCGGCGAGATCGGCGAGGTGGGCAAGACGAACTCGACCGAGGAAGAGCTGCGCGCCTACCTGGACGGCTACTTCGGCCGGCTGCACGGCACCGGCATCCCGGGCATCAGCAAGGTGAGCATCCAGACCGGCACCAGCCACGGTGGCGTTCCGCTGCCGGACGGGACGGTGGCCAGCGTCAAGATCGACTTCGACACCCTCCGCCGCCTGTCGACGGTGGCGCGCGACGAGTACGGGCTGGCCGGCTGCGTTCAGCACGGGGCCTCCACCCTGCCGGAGCAGGCGTTTGGCCACTTCCCGGCCAACGGCGCGGCCGAGATCCACCTGGCCACCGGGTTCCAGAACATCCTGTACGACGAGGGTGGCCTGCCGGCCGAGCTGCGGGCCGAGATGATGGCCTGGTGCGCGGCCAACTGCGCCGGCGAGCGCAAGGATGGCGAGACGGACGAGCAGTTCCTGTACAAGACCCGCAAGAAGGCGCTCGGCCCGTTCAAGCGCGCCCTGTGGACCCTCCCGGACGACGCGCGCGACGCGATCGGCGCCAACCTGCGGGCCAGGATGGGCCAGCTGTTCGACCGGCTGCAGGTCGGCGGCACGCGCGACCTGGTGGACCGATACGTCTCGCCGCCGGACATCCCGCGCCCGCGCCCCGCGGCGCTGGGCGGTGCCGGCGGGCGCGCCGTCACCGCCGGAGCAGCCGTCTTCGAGGACGACGGCTCGGGGGAGTAGCGCTCAGCGGACGCCCAGCAGCCGGCGCAGGACGGGCTGGTCCGCCAGCGCGATCAGCCTGCGGACCGCGGCCGGCGGCAGCTTCGACAGGGAGCTCAGGGCCGCGACCATCTCGGCCGGCTCCAGCTCGTCGACCAGCCGCCAGAGCCGCTCCACGGTCTCGTCGTCCATCCCGTCGATGGCGCCGAACAGCCGCGCGATGGCCTGCGGCCGGCCGCGCACCACGGCCTCCACGCCACGGTCGAAGCGCTCGACGAACTCCAGCAGGCCGACCAGGCGGGACTCCAGCTCCGCGCCCTCCGGGTCCCCGCCGGCATGCGCCGCGCGGGCCTGCTCCACGCAGCGGGCGATGACCGGCAGGACCGGGGAGGTCTCGCGCTCGCGACGCGCGCTGGCCACCCGCCGGAACCACTCCCAGTGGTCGCCCACCACCACCCAGGCGGCCGCGGCGGGTCCGCGCTGGCCGCTGCGCCGCGCGTCCGGCGCCCGCTCGATCAGGCCCCACTCCTCGCACTGCGCCAGGGCCAGGCTGGCCGCCCGGTGGCTGAGGCCGAGCGCGCGCCGCACTTCCGGCTCGGTCAGCGGCCCGCCGTGGACCAGCAGGTAGCCCTGCGCCGTGGCGGTGGAGGGCGCCACCCCCCAGGCGGCCCCGATCTCGCCCCAGGCGCGCGCGAAGCTGCGCCGGATCTCCTCGACCGGCAGGTCAGCCACGGACTCCCTCGCGAAACATGCGTCCTGACAGTAGCAGGCCCGGGTCGGCGTCGCCGACGCCAAAGGCCCCGGCGCGGTGGCCGGGGCCCTGGGGTCGCGAAGGGAGAGTGGCGACGCCTAGTGGCAGCCTCCGGCCTTGGCCGGGGAGCCATCGGTGTTGAACGAGGAGCCGCAGGCGCAGCTGCTGACCGCGTTCGGGTTGTTGATGGCGAAGCCGGAGCCCATCAGCGAGTCGACGTAGTCGATCTCGGCACCCCCGACGTACTGGACGCTGAAGGCGTCGATGACCACCGGCACCTCGCCGTGGTGCTCCACCCGGTCGTCATCCGCGATGCGCTCGTCAAAGGCCAGCCCGTAGCTGAACCCGGAGCACCCGCCGGACTTGACGAACAGGCGCAGGGCCGCCTCCGCCTTGCCTTCGCGCGAGCGAAGCTCGAGCACCTTGGCGGCGGCGGCATCGGTCAGGCTGACGAGCTGCTCATCGGTTGGCGCCGGCACCCCCTGCGGGGTCGCCTGTGGCGCGGTCTCGGACATCGTCATGCGGTTTTGGGTCTCCCTCGCGTGCGTGCATGCGTGGTTCGCTTCGGAAAGTATAGCAAGCCATGCTCACGGTGGCGCAATGGCCCTTTCGGTCCGGGCCGGGCTGCGCATGGCCCGGTCGGATCGGTACACTCTGGCCCCGGCCCATCGCAGATACGAGGCTCACGCCAGTGAAGCTTGCCAGCCGCATGGAGCGGATCGGGACCGAGACCGCCTTCGAGGCGGCGGCGCGCGCCCGCGCGCTGGAGGCCACCGGCCGCGACGTGATTCACCTGGAGATCGGCGAACCCGACTTCGACACGCCCCGCCACGTGAGCGAGGCGGCCGCCCACGGCCTGCTCGACGAGCGGATGACGCACTACACGCCGGCGACCGGCATCGCCCCGCTGCGCGAGGCGATCGCGGCCGACGTCAAGCGCTGGAAGGGGATCGAAGCCAGCCCCGACCAGGTGGTGGTGACCCCCGGCGCCAAGCCGATCATGTTCTTCGCCATGCTGGCGCTGGTCGACGAGGGCGACGAGGTCGTCTACCCCAACCCCGGCTTCCCGATTTACGAATCCATGGCCCGATACGTTGGCGGCACCCCGGTGGCGGCTCCCCTCCGCGAGGAGAACGACTTCCGGATGGACGTCGCCGAGGTGGAACGGCTGGTCACCCCGCGCACGCGCCTGCTGGTCCTGAACTCGCCGCACAACCCGACCGGCTCCATCCTGACCGGCGACGACATCCGCGAGATCGCGCGCATCGCGCTGGAGCACGACCTGGTGGTCCTGGCCGATGAGATCTACGGCCGCCTGCAGTACGCCGGCGAGCCGCTCTCGATCGCGACCCTGCCCGGCATGGCCGAGCGCACGATCACGCTGGACGGCTTCAGCAAGACCTTCGCCATGACCGGCTGGCGGCTGGGCTACGGGATCGTGCCGGAGTGGCTGGTGCCCTCGTTCAGCCGGCTGGTGATCAACAGCGTCAGCTGCACCAATGCCTTCGCCCAGGCCGGCGCGATCGCCGCGCTGACCGGCCCGCAGGACGAGCCGGCGGCGTTCCGCGAGGAGTTCATCGCGCGCCGGCAGCTCATCGTGGACGGCCTCAACGCCATCCCGGGCGTCAGCTGCGTCATGCCGCAGGGCGCCTTCTACGCCTTCCCGAACGTGTCGGGCTTCGGGCGCACCAGCGCGGAGGTTGCCGATCACCTCCTCTACGACGCCGGCGTGTGCGGGCTGGCGGGGACGGCCTTCGGAGCGCACGGGGAGGGATACCTCCGCTTCAGCTACGCCAACAGCCGCGCGAACATCGGGCGGGCCCTGGACCGCATCGGCGCATCGCTGGCCAGGCTGGAGCGCACCGGGGAGCCGGCCAGCGCCGCATCGGTCTCCGCTTCATGACCGCCGTCCGACCCGGGACCCCCGAGGCTGTCGACCAGCTGTACGAGCGGGCCACCGGCTCCTTCTCCGACTGGGAGACGATCAAGGATGTCATCGACGAGGCGATCGACCTGGCGCTGAACTACCGCCAGTCCGGGCATCCCGGCGGCTCGCGCTCGAAGGTCCACCTGTTCCTTTCGCTCCTGCTGTCGGGCGCCATGCGCTGGGACATCCGCCGCCCGTGGCGGCCCTTCGGCGACCGCTTCGTCCTCTCCGCCGGCCACACCGTCCCGCTGGTCTACGCCACCCTGGCCGTCCTGAACGAGACGCTGCGGGCCCGCCACGAGCGCGACCCCGACCCCGCCTTCGCGTTCCCGGACGACGGCCGCTGGGCCCTGACCTGGGAGGACCTGCTCAAGCTGCGGCGCCGCGGCGGCCTGCCCGGCCACGCCGAGATGGAGGGCAAGACCCTCTTCCTGAAGTTCAACACCGGGCCGTCCGGCCATGGCATGCCCCCCGCCGCCGGCGAGGCGGTCGCGCTCAAGCTCGCCGGCGCCGAGGAGGTCAAGGTCTTCGTGGTGGAGGGCGAGGGCGGGCTCACCCCCGGCGCGAGCCACGAGACCCGCAACTCGGCCTGGGGGCTGGGGCTCTCGAACCTGGTCTTCCTGGTCGACTGGAACGACTACGGCATCGACGACCCGGCCATCTCGGACGTGGTGCACGGCACCCCGGCCGACTGGTTCGGGGTCTACGGCTGGCGGGTGACCGGCACGCCCGAGGGGTCGGAATGGGGTCCGGTGACGCGCGCCGTGCTGGACGCCGCGCGCGGGCCGAACCCCGACCGCGTGCCGTCCATGGCCTGGTTCCGGACCCGCAAGGGGCGCGGCTACGGCAAGTACGACAACAAGAGCCACGGCACGCCGCATCCCATGAACGCGCCCGAGTTCTGGGCGGTGCGGCGCGGCTTCATGGAGCGTCACGGCGTGAACTACGCCGGGGTGGACCAGCCGGCGCCGGCGGATCCCGGCGAGCGCGATGCCCAGGCGCGCAACAACTTCGGGGTGGCCATGAGCGTCCTGCGGCGCGACACGGCCCTGGTGGATGCGATCAGCGACCGCCTGGTCACGGTGGCGGCATCGGTCCCGGACCGGGTCGAGGGCTTCCACCTCGGTGGGCGCGGGACCGAGATCTTCAGCGACCCACGCTTCACCGACGTGGCCGCCTATCCGCCGACCATCTGGAAGCAGCCCGGCGAGAAGGCGCCGAACCGGGCGGCGCTGGCCGCCTGGGGGGCGTGGGTCAACGCCACCGCGCGGGCCACGTACGACCGGCCGCTGGTGATCGCCTGCTCCGCGGACCTGGCCGAGTCGACCAACATCGCGGGCTTCGCCAAGGATTTCGAGGAGCTGCCCGGCTGGGGCTGGTACAACCGGGAGACCAACCCGCGCGGAGCCCTGCTGCCCCAGCAGATCACCGAGTTCACCAACGCCGGCGTGACGGTGGGCATGGCCACCGTCAACCTGGCGGACGACCCGATGACGTCCTTCAACGGCTTCTGGGCCGCCTGCTCGACCTACGGCTCGTTCTCGTACCTGAAGTACGGGCCGATGCGCCTCTTCAGCCAGCTCGCCCAGGACTGCGAGCTGAAGGTGGGCAGGGTGATCTGGGTGGCGGGCCACTCCGGGCCGGAGACGGCCGAGGACAGCCGCACCCACTTCGGCATCTTCGAGACCGGCGTCACCCAGCTCTTCCCGGAGGGGCACGTCATCGACCTGCACCCGTGGGAGTACAACGAGGTGCCCGTGGTGCTGGCCGCCGCGCTGCGCACCGACGTGCCGATCGTGGCCCTCCACCTGACACGCCCGTCGGTGGAGATCCCCGACCGCGCGGCGCTGGGCATGGCCTCGCACCTGGATGCGGCGCGCGGCGCCTACCTGATCCGCGACGCCACCCCCGGCAGCCCGCCGGCCGGGACCGTGTACGTCCAGGGCACCGTCACCACCGCCAACGTGGTGAGGATCCTGCCGGCCCTGGACGAGGCGGGCCTGAACGTCCGGATCGTGGCCGCCATCAGCCCCCAGCTGTTCCGGAGGCAGGACGCCGCCTACCGGGAGCTGATCTGCTCCGCCGCCGACCGCTGGGACGGCATGGCGGTCACCAACCGCGCCTTCAAGCTGATGCGCGACTGGGTCGACGGACCGGTGGCGCAGGAATACTCCCTCTCGTCGGACTGGGACGACCGCTGGCGCACCGGCGGGACGGTGGACGAGGTCATGGACGAGGCGCACCTGGGGCCCGGCCACATCCTGGAGGCGATCAGGCGGTACGCGGCGGACCGGGCGGAGCGGCTGCGGCGCCTGCGTGAGGTGGTCGACGCCGTCGAGCGCCGCGGCGGGTCGTGACGCGGCGATCGTGCCCGACCTGAAGCCGCACCCGTACCAGCACCGCCGTCCGCGCCGGCCGCGCTGCCTGCCACGCCGCACCACCCCACCCCCGGAGCGCCAGGCGCCGCCCGACCTGCGCCTGCTGTTGTACGTGGGAATCGCGCTGGCGGCGGTCCTGGCCGCGCTGGCCACGCCCTACCTGGTCGGCTACCTGCTCGAGGCCCTGTTCCGCTAGGGCGCCGCGGGCGCCGGTCAGACCCGGGCGGTCCAGACCAGGATCCGGTCGTCGTCGAGCTTGACCGTCGGCCGCACCAGGGCGGGCAGCTCGATCGGGTAGGCGCGCTCGTCGCCGGGGTAGCCGCCGGTCTGGCGCCAGCGGCTGCGGCCGTTGGCCAGCTCACCCTTCAGGTCGAAGCTGGCGCCGTGGCACGGACAGCGCAGGTCGCTCCAGTCCGGCCGGAACTGGAGCGTGCAGCCCATGTGGCTGCAGACCGAGCTCAGCGCCCGGATCTCGCCCCCG
This sequence comes from Candidatus Limnocylindria bacterium, assembly GCA_050691915.1. Classification (GTDB taxonomy): domain Bacteria; phylum Chloroflexota; class Limnocylindria; order QHBO01; family QHBO01; genus JBOGSY01. The sequence continues at coordinate 6,660 of JBOGSY010000108.1, forward strand.
TCGTTCACCACGTAGCCGTCCAGGGCCGGGGTGCTGAACCGGACGGCGCCGCCCACCGGCACCTCGGCGAGGCTGGCGACCTCGGCCCATTCCCCCTCGCCGCCGACCAGCGGGCCGTCGGTCCAGATCCCGCCCTCCTGGGTGGCCGGCGGCCGGAGCGCACTGGCGCCGAAC